>MWCF01000001.1 GCA_002069855.1 Elusimicrobia bacterium ADurb.Bin231
ATTTGTCCCGGTCCCGGGGGGGTGGAGAGAATTTAGTTCACTTGAGTAAGGAACAAAATGAAATTTAACTATAAAAAAATGCTTGGGCTTAATGGCGGAATTACCGGTCTTGATATCGGTTCTTCAGCAGTAAAAGTTGTACAGCTTACTAAACAAGACGGATGTTATTGGGCAACATATGCGGCAGTTGAGAAAATAGAAAACAGCAGCGATCACGGCAGCGTTATTGATGCGATTAAAAAATGCATAGAACCATGCGAAGAGAAATTAGCTGCATGTTCTGTAAGCGGCCCGGAAATTGTTGTAAGAGATTTCAGATTTCCGCTGCTTCCGCAGGATGAAATCGAATCGGCAATTCGTTTTGAAGCGGCACAAGTGAGTCCGTTCGATATTGAACAAGCCGAATTCGACTATAAATTAATGCCCCAGACAAATGAACACATAAGCGGTTTTCTGGTTGCGGCAAAAAAAAGCAAAATAGAACGTAAGTTAGATATTGCAAGTGAAGCAGGCGTCGAATGTGTTCTTATGGGTGTGGACGGACTCGAAATTTTAAATTGTTTTACAGAAGTAGAAGGAGTCAGGGAAAATGAAGCAATAGCAATTTTAAATATAGGATATAATTTTACAAATCTAATTATTTCTGATTGTGACAGTACTCCCTTTATTCGAGACATAAATTATGCCGGAAAAATTATTATTGATAAGATCGCAAAAATAACGGGGATTTCATCGGAGACCCTGAAAATAGTCATAGAAGAAAACAGGATAAATGAATCTAAAAAAGAATTTAATGAGTATTTATCATCCGCGTGCGACGAGCTAATCGAATCAATTTTGGAATCGATTCGCTTTTTCACAATTAATCGGAAAATGTCACAAATAAGAACTATTTATATTTGCGGCGGTTTTTCGAAGGTTTCGGGCATAGGCGAAATTCTGAATAACAGATTGCCTGCGCAAACGCTGGTTTGGAATCCTTTCGAAAAAATCAATCTGCCGCAGGAAAAAGAATACCAGGATGTTATACATAAATATGGCAGCTCTTTAGCTCCTGCGGCCGGATTGGCTATGCGGCAATTTTACATAGTTGAGAGTTGAAGGAGAAAATATGATAAATATAGACTTACTTAAAGGCAGGGGGCTTGCGACTAAAAATATAGCTCACAGCATTACGGCATTAATTGTTGCAGTTGTGGTGCCGGCAGTAATGGCTATCGTAATGATATCCTTCATAATTCATTTTAAAATAACAGCGACAATACAAAAAAAGCGAATAGCAAATTTTGAGACGAGGATAAAACAATCTGCTGACATTCTGCAATTCAGACGAAATTTTGAAAATGAAGCTAAAACAATTAAAAAATGTTTATCTGATGTATCTGTCTCAATCAATAAGTATATGCAGTGGTCGCATGTGATTGAATCGGTTGTGAATAATATCCCTGATTCCATGATTTTAACTAAACTGGAAGCACAGCAAAAACCGCTGAAGATAAAGAAAACCGCAGATGACAATTCGAAGAAAACGACAACTACCAATGCTACAGTTCGAACTCTGACAATTACAATTAACGGGAATTGGGGAATTAATTATGATAAGGAAGTTCAGGAATTTAAAAACAAGTTAAGCAGCTCGCCCGCGATAGGGCCTTATCTTTCAAAAATTAAAGTTTCACGAAAAAGTCAGGAATCCGAAAATAAAGAGACAACACGCTATGAAATAGATTGTACCTTTAAACCTTTAATTTAGAATCATATGAAAACAAATATACAAAATTATTATAGAACGGTTTTTTTTATCTGCGTTTTATGCTCTTTTCTTCTTTTGGCGGCATATTTAGTGATATTAAGGCCTGCGCAGAAAAAATGTTATTCATTAGAAAAAAAGCTGGAAGAAAAAAAACAACTCTATGAAATTATCGTTCAAATGGAACAAAAACACACTATGGATAATTTCAAGAGAGAGCTTGTAAAACTGAGAATGGGATTGGATATGTATGTAATCGAACCAAAGAGAATGCCTGATTTAATATTTGGTATAAGCCGAATGGCAAACGAAAAGAAAGTAGAATCATTCGATATTAGAGGGATTGAAGTCAACAAAGGGGCGTCTTCTTCTAAAAGTAAATATATAACAGAAGATTATATAGATGTAAGTTTTGTAACAGGTTTTCCGAATTTTGCTTTAATCTTAAATTCACTCGAAAGAAATGAACCGTTAGTATTTATAGATAAATTTTCGATGATAAGAAACGATGATACTAAGCCCGCTTCGGGAAAAGTAAAAATGAATCTGGTCGTATTTGTAAGCAAAAAAAGTATTTCATCAATGGCAGGTATTTCTGAGAACATAATAAAAAGAACAGCTGAACTGGAGAGAATATCCAAATGAGAACAATAGCGGTTGCAAATCAAAAAGGCGGATGCGGCAAAACAACTACAGCTATTAACATAGCGGCCGGTTTTGCAAGAAACGGTGCGCGTACTCTTCTTATAGATCTTGATCCGCAGGGGCACGCTACTCTGGGGCTTGGCGGAACCCCGGAAAAGCTGACGAAAACAGTTTATGAAGTTTTGACCGAGCAGCAGGTTTCGCTTTCGGCGGTTTGCATAAACTGTAATGAAGAAAATGTCACACTTATTCCCGGCAACATACTTCTTTCAGGAGTAGAATTAAGATTGGCGTCATTCCAGGAGCGGGAATATGTATTGAATCAGAAATTAATTGATTTAAACGGCAAATATGATGTTTGTGTAATTGACTGCGCTCCTTCGCTCAGCCTGCTGGTGCTGACCGCTCTTGTCGCATGCAATGAAGTGGTTATACCGGTTCAAGTGCATTATTATGCGATTGAGGGATTAAGGCAAATACTCGAGACAGTCTCTATTGTAAAGGAGCGTTTTAATCACAATCTGAATGTTTTAGGAATCCTGCTTACGTTTGTAGAGCAAAAAACATTACTTAGCAGGCAGGTTGAAGATCAAATGAGAAAATTGTTCGGACAAATGATTTTTAATACAGTAATTAGGAAATGCATCAGGCTTTCTGAAGCGCCCGGGGCGGGTAAATCCATTTTTTCTTACGCTCCGCAAAGCAACAGTGCGATAGAATACCAGATGCTGGTTAAGGAGATTATGAATGGCAGAGAACAAATTCGGACTGCATAAACAGGTTTCAGCTATTTTTGATGGAGTACCGCTTCCGACCCAAAGTATTTCCTGCGCTGACGGCTTGTCGTTAAAAAAAGCAAATTGTTTTAATCACGCTTCAGAACTGACATTCAAAAATACTGCAAGCAGTATAAATCTTAATATGGCAAAGCTTTTAAATCCATTTTTAAACATAAAATGCGGGATCGAGAATAAAAAGCAAATGATAATGCTTTTAATAACTTTTGTTCTTTCATTACTTCTTTTTTATATACTTTTCGGGCCTGGTTTTTCAAAGGAAAAAAAACCTGAAGTTTTTAATTTAAAAGCGGAGTTAATGCCGCAGATTAAATGGCAAATACCAGATCAATTATCAAATATTCGTGATCCGATGCAAATCGGATCCGCCTCAAAAAGCAAAAAAGATTCTACTGATGTAGTTATAAAAGGAATAGTTTATTCCGAAGATTGTCCGGCTTTGATAATTAACGGACTTATATTAAATGAGGGACAAAAAATTTCCGGCGTTAAAATTCTAAAAATTTACTCGGATAGAGTCGAATTGGAAAAAGATGGAAAAACATGGATACAAAAAGTTCAATAACGGTTAAGTTTCAAGGGCGATTTATGACTAAATATAAAAAAACAAAAAGTAAAATGTTGTTTGCAAATATATTTATTACACTATTTGCGGTGTATTCTCTGGCGGAAAATCAATCGAACCTTGCTTCTCAGGCAAGCAGAGAAGTAATGTCGAATCTCGAAAAACGGATGCAAAAGAAGATCAGCGTGGATTTTAAGGATACGCCGATTGACGATGTGATTAGGATACTTGCCCAGCAGGCTGATATAAATATCATCAAAAGTCCTAAAGTAAGCGGAACTGTAACTGCTACTCTTGCGAATGTGCCTTTGGAAGAAGCATTGAATAATATTCTTCTCACGAACGGCTACAGCTATACTGTCGATAAGAATGTAATTCGGATAGTGCCTGTCGGAGAAGACATAGACGCTTCAGAAAGAATGGCAAGCAAAATTTACCGTATTACGTACGCAGATATAGCAGGTGTGGAAAACGCCCTTAAAACATATATTTCAAAGCCTGGAACGGTAGCTATTTCTCCCGGGACAAACAATGTAATTGTTACCGCAAAAGAAAGCGAAATAAGTGCAATAGACACTTTCATAACAGAGATCGACCGTATCACGCCTCAGGTGCTGGTTGAAGTAAGGATTTACGATATCACGAGCAAGGATCGTCTCGATTTGGGAGTGGACTGGAGTATCGGCACGAACACCACATTCACCGAAACCGCGCAAGGGACTATAATAACCGGAGAAACCGAACCGTTTGCAAGCGGTACATTAAATTCACCTGTTAACAGGGCTACGAGTAGTGATAGCGGGATTAGATTTGGAATTATAAACGATAATGTAAGTATTGACGCAAGAATAACAGCAGAGCAGGAGGAAATCTGCGCGACTTTACTGGCAAATCCGCGAATATTGGTTCTCGACAATGAAAAAGCTTTGTTCAAAAGCGTATCAGAAATTCCTTATCAGCAGCTCCAGGAAACCTCTCTTGGCGGTTCT
>MWCF01000002.1 GCA_002069855.1 Elusimicrobia bacterium ADurb.Bin231
CTATGATACCGTTGATAAATGCTTTTTAAGTAATTCATCTTGAATTCTAAATTCATAATCTAACCCTCCTTTCAGGGTTAGATTATACATGATTTGACGATTACCACCTGGGTTACATTTTACATGATTTGATACGTGGGCTTGACAAAGGTGTTTTGTTTTAATATAATAAAAAAAGTTTTTATTACTAAAATTAATGGAATTTGCTGGGATAGCTCAGTCGGCAGAGCACTTCCTTGGTAAGGAAGAGGTCACGGGTTCGATTCCCGTTCCCAGCTGTGTAAAATACGGATCTTTTGTTTTATAGGCAGAAGAATCTAAACACCGGGAGTATATAATTATGAGAGAAATAGTCATTTTGTCGTGTCAGAAATGCAAACAAAAAAATTATACTGTAAGAAAAAACAAAAAAACGATGACGGAAAAAATAGAATTGGAAAAATATTGCCGGTTCTGTCGCGAACATACAAAACATAAGGAAACAAAATGATGTTTTTATATGTGTTGATTGCTCCGATATTGAAATAATAATGGGGGAATCCGTTAATTGGCAAACGACCGGTCTCCAAAACCGGCTCTGGGGGTTCGAGTCCCTCTTCCCCCGTTTTATATTACAGGTAAAAAAAGGAAAAAAAAGAATATGTTTCAAAAGGCAATTCAGTTTGTTAAGGAAGCAGTTGAAGAATTGAAAAAAGTAAACTGGCTGGGGAAAAAAGAGACGATCGCCTCTACTGTGGTAATATCTATTTTGATAATAATCGTGTCGCTTTTTATCGGGCTGGTGGATTTTCTTTTAGCTGCTGTTATTAAGTGGGTCCTTTAACGCGTTTCGACTACGGAGGATAAAATGGCTTTGAAGTGGTATGTAGTTCATACATTGACAAATTATGAAGATAAAGTAAAACAGGAACTGGAAAAACAGATAAAGAATTTAAATTTTTCCGATAAATTCGGCCGCATTCTTGTTCCTACAGAAGAAGTGGTGGAAATAAAGAAAAGCAAGAAAGTGACGAAGAAAAGAAAATATTTTCCTGGATATGTTTTTCTTGAAATGAGCATAGACAATGATACTTTCTGGCTGGTCAGGAACACAACCGGAGTAAGCGGATTTTTAGGAGACCGTAAGCCCATACCGCTTCCAGCCGGAGAAGTTAATAATATAATTGATCTTGTTGACAGGCCTTCCATAAAACCGAAGCCGTCAATACTTTTCGAGAAGGATGAGCAGGTCAGAATTATAGAAGGGGCTTTCTCGAATTTTATCGGAGTAATCGAAGAAGTCAACGAAGAAAAAGGAAAATTAAAAGTAATGGTATCTATATTCGGTCGTTTAACCCCTGTGGAACTTAATTTCTTACAGGTGGAAAAGATATAAAGGAGGCAGTTAAAAATTACGGAGGAAATATTAGAAAAGGAAAATTGAAGTAAGGAATACGGAAAATTAATTATAAAAAAAGAATTCGTAGTTTTCCTTGTTTCAATTTGAAATTTGCGTTGCTATTTTTCTTTTGTAATTTACGATTGATTTATTTTATGGCAAAAAAAGTAAAAGCATTGATTAAACTTCAAATACCTGCCGGCGCTGCGAATCCGGCGCCCCCGGTAGGACCTGCGTTAGGTCAGCATGGCGTGAATATAATGGATTTTTGCAAGCAATTCAACGAAAAGACGAAAAGTTCCGAACAGGGGTTAATCATTCCTGTGATTATTACCGTTTACGACGATAGATCCTTCACGTTCGTAACAAAGGTGCCTCCTGTTTCAGTGCTTCTTAAAAAGGCTTGCGGCATAGCCAAAGCTTCGCAGGATCAGAAACATAAGATTGCCAAAGTCACAAAAAAGCAGGTTGAAGATATAGCAAAACAGAAAATGCCGGATTTGAACGCGAATTCTTTATCTGCTGCCGTAAAACTTGTGGAAGGCACGGCGCGTTCAATGGGAATAGAAATTACTGAATGATTCCGGCTATTTTTATATTAAGGAGTTGCCCAATATGACTAAAAGAAGAAAAGAATTTGACAAAGCAGTGGATAAAAACAAATCGTACTCTATAGATGAAGCCGTAAAAATTCTCAAGCAGGCGGTAAAACCCAAATTTGACGAGACAGTAGAAATATCCGTGCGGCTTGGAATAGACGCCAAACAATCCGATCAAAACGTCAGAGGCACCGTTAGTTTGCCTCATGGCACCGGAAAAACAAAAAAAGTTGTTGTGATTGCCCGCGGAGAAAAGGTTAAAGAAGCCGAAACCGCAGGAGCGGATTTTGTCGGCTGCGAGGATCTAATCGATAAAATTTCCAAAGGTTGGCTGGATTTTGATATTGTTGCAGCTACTCCTGATGTAATGAAAGATCTCGCGAAACTCGGAAAGGTTCTTGGTCCGCGCGGATTGATGCCGAATCCCAAATCCGGCACAGTTACATTTGAAATAGCGAAAACCGTAAAAGAAATTAAAGCCGGCCGTCTGGAGTTTAAAAATGATCCCCAGGGTATAGTCCATTCCGGCATCGGAAAGATTTCTTTCGACGAAGCGAAACTTGCCGAA
This sequence comes from Elusimicrobia bacterium ADurb.Bin231, assembly GCA_002069855.1. Taxonomy (GTDB): domain Bacteria; phylum Elusimicrobiota; class UBA8919; order UBA8919; family MWCF01; genus MWCF01. The sequence goes on from MWCF01000002.1 coordinate 2,546, forward strand.
AACGCCAAGGCATACATCGCTGCGATTAAAACATACAAACCGGCTACATCTAAAGGACAATTCATACAAAGCGTTTTTCTCAGTTCCACAATGGGACCCGGAATAAAAATTAAACTTGATACTGTACAATAGATATTTAAACGATTCTCATAAGGGGTATTTATGGCAAAAATCGGTTTAAGGTATGCTTTTATTTTCTTTGTTTTTGCGGTTGTATTTTTATTCATTGGCGGTATTTTAAATAATATATTCGGAAGCGTTTTTATTATACTTTGTCTTTTTTGTTTCTATTTTTTTCGCGACCCTTCCAGAAAAATATTGCCGAATGAAAATCATATTCTATCTCCCGGCGACGGCAGGGTGTTTGAAATATCAGTCGTGGATGAACCGGATTTCATAAAAGGCAAAGCAAAACTTGTAAAAATATTTCTGTCCGTCTTCAATGTCCATCTTCAACGTTCGCCTATTTCAGGAAAGGTAGAATTTATCAAAATGGTTCCTGGTCTCGTGCTTAAGGCAAATCATCCTTTAGCATCGGAAAAGAACAGGCAGAATCTTATAGGTATTCGCGGAAAATTTCCCGTTCTGGTAAAACAGATCGCAGGAATAATCGCTCAGCGCTGTGACCTTTGGGTCGAACAGGGTGCTGATGTGACGCAAGGCGATAAAATAGGGATTATTCATTTCGGCAGTCAGGTGGACATTTATCTGCCGGAAACAGCGGAAATAAAGATAAATACCGGCGACAAAGTGGTTGGCGGCATTACTGTTATCGCGGCAATAAAAAACTAATTTTTCAGCGGCGGGCAAACTTATGAAAAGAGGCATCTATATTTTACCGAGCATATTTACAGTAGGAAATATGTTTTTCGGTTTCCTTTCCATTATCTCCAGTTTTCAGGAAGAATTCACAATATCAGCGTGGTTTATAATAATATCTATAGCGATGGATATTTTGGATGGCAGAATAGCCCGTCTTACAGGCACAGAAAGCGCTTTTGGGGTGGAATTGGATTCTCTTTCCGATTTTTTCTCTTTCGGGGTAGCCCCTTCGTTTCTAATGTACAGATTGATATTGGACAATATGGGAAAGATAGGACTTGCCATTACATTTTTTTTCATTCTCGCTTGCGCGCTGCGTCTGGCTCGCTACAATGTACTGGCTCATGGGTCTTCGGAACCGCTTTTACATTTTGAAGGACTTCCGGCTCCTGCTGCCGGAGGGTTAATCGCTGCTTTTGTGCTGTCGTATGAACTTTTTATAAGCGGGCCGGAACTTACGGCTAAAACGATTCCGTTGCTAATGAAAAGAATGCCTTTGTTCTTTCATTTTATGCCGTTTTTAATGATATTAATTTCTATTTGCATGGTTTCTAAAATGAGATACTCAAATTTCAAAAAGGTTAATTTAAAAAACCCGCATTCTTTAAGCGTATTGGTGCTTGTGGTGATAACAATATTGCTTATAGCGGTATTTCCGCAGAATACGATATTCCTTATTTTCTTTTTCTACCTGCTATCAGGAGTAATCAGTTTTTTAATAAGGATGCTTAATATAAGAAAAAAATTGCCGTTCAGAACTTAAAACACAGGTAAATTAATCAGAGGTAAAATTATGAAAAAAAATATAATAATATTTGATACAACTTTGAGAGACGGAGAACAATCTCCCGGCGCTTCTCTTAACACAAAGGAAAAAATGGAGATTGCGCAACAATTGTCCGCTCTTGGCGTTGACGTGATAGAAGCGGGATTCCCCGCATCGTCGCCCGGAGATTTCGAGGCTGTAATGTCTGTAGCTAAAGGGATTAAAGGTCCTGTAGTATGCGGACTTGCCAGAGCAATAAAGAAAGATATTGATTTGTGTTTTGACGCAGTAAAAACCGCTAAAAAAAGGCGCATACATATTTTTCTGGCAACAAGTCCGATACATATGAAATATAAGCTGAAAATGACAAAAGAGGATGTTCTGCAGAAGGCTCGCGAAGCAGTGGCGTACGCGCGTAATTTGAATGATGATGTGGAGTTTTCTCCGGAAGACGCGGCCCGTTCAGACAGGGATTTTTTGTGCCGCGTTGTGGAGGCGGTTATAAAAGCCGGAGCATCAACAGTCAATATACCTGACACTGTGGGATACAGCGTGCCCGACGAATTCGGAGGATTGATAGCGGAACTTTTTAATCGCGTGCCGAACATAAACAAGGCGACTATTTCAGTGCATTGCCATAATGATCTCGGGCTTGCCACAGCCAATTCCGTATCTGCGATATTAAACGGAGCCAGACAGGTTGAATGCACGATAAACGGGCTTGGCGAACGCGCAGGCAACGCTTCTCTTGAAGAAATCGTTATGATATTGAAAACCAGAAAACCGTTTTTCCGTTTGGATACTGGAATCCGCACTATTGAAATATCCAAGACATCGCGGCTTGTTTCGTCTCTTACAGGCGTTCCTATTCAACCCAATAAGGCGATCGTTGGAAAAAACGCTTTTGCTCATGAGGCAGGGATTCATCAACACGGGATGCTTGCAAAATCTCTTACTTACGAAATAATGACTCCTGTGTCCATAGGGCTTAAAGAATCCACGCTTGTGCTCGGCAAACATTCGGGCAGACACGCGTTTGAAAGCCGTCTCGCTCAGATAGGAATGAAACTTTCAAAAGATGATCTTGAAAAAGCGTTTGCGGAATTTAAGGTTCTTGCAGATAAAAAGAAGGAAATTTACGATGAGGATATAGCGACTCTTGCTGAAAATCAACTTTCGCGGGAGATTCAACTTTATGAGTTGAAGGAGATAAAGATTTCTTCAGGCACAGGCACTGTTCCTCGGGCATCCATAAAACTTGTAAAAGACAACAAAACTTTTTTCGCAACCGCCACAGGAGACGGTCCTGTTGACGCCTGTTATAAAGCGATAGAAAAGATTGTTTCCGAAAAATTCAAATTGCTGGATTATTCCGTCAAATCCGTAAGCGTAGGAAAAGACGCTGTCGGAGAAGCATCAGTCCAGTTAAGTTGCTGCGGAATGGTTTATTCAGGCAGAGGTATTTCCACGGATGTTATCGAAGCATCTGTAAAGGCATTTTTAACTGCTGCGAACAGAATATTGAATTTGAAACATTCCAAACAAAGAGTATCTGTCCGAAAGAATGCTATGTAGCGCATCGGAATGGGCTTGAAAACCGTTTCCTTGTCAAAGGGGCGGTTTTTTTGTCGATATGTTTCTTGACTTTCCATTGGTAAAAGGTATAATAAAATTTTACGAATAATATCTTCTTTTGTCATTTTTTGTTCTTATCCGGAGGGATGCGTGAGCGGTTGAAACGGGCGGTCTTGAAAACCGCTAGGGGCTTTCAGCTCCTCGGGGGTTCGAATCCCTCTCCCTCCGCCAGTTGGAAAAAGAGGTCGCTGGCTCGCCCTCTGCGAGGGCTCGCCAGCCGATTTTAAGCGCAAAATTGAATTTTTTGTCTTTGTTTTGCGAAGCAAAACGCCAGAAGCGGGCTTTTCTTCATTTTTTGTTTGATTGATTTCATAAAATTTGTTAGTATATTTATGAAGGGTTAGATAAGCACCCATACTAATACTATCATACTTAGGAAACTATGAAAAGTCAAAACGATAATGAAACCATTGGGGATAAGATAAAACAGCTTAGAAACAAGCAAGGATTAACGCAGGATGAATTGGCGAGAAAATCCGATCTTCCCTATACAACGCTGACTAAAATCGAAACCAATGTCATCACTAAACCAACTATTCAAACAGTCGTAAAAATAGCAAATGGGCTCGGAGTTACGATTGATAATTTAATGAAATAAAAATTTATGAAAAACAATATTTTAGGTTCTTTTGTATTTAATGTGGAAATATTGTGGAATAATAAGTGTATTTTAATTCAATATTACTTTATCTGCCCGCTCCATGACCGTGCTTGTTGAGAATGTAAAACGACGGAATAGATCCTACGATAAAGGCAACAAAGTTCGGATGTTTCATTGACTTTTTTACTGATAATCAATGCGCTGTTCATTTTTATGCTTTTTACCGTATATAAATCATGCTGTTTTTCCACAATATTTAAGAAAGAACCCAAAATACTTGACATTACCATGCCTCCTGTTTCACTTGACAAAAATTTAAAAAGTGATAAAATGAACTTTAAATAAGAAAGAGAGGCAAGAAATGTTCAGAATGATGGCAAAGTCCAAGATTCAACTTGCCAGAATTACAGGTAAGAATCTTAATTATTTGGGATCAATAACCATTGACCGCAAACTTATGGATCTTGCGGATATATTTCCTTATGAAATAGTTCTGGTGGTAAATAAAACTACAGGAGCGAGGTTTGAGACATACGTTCTTGAGGGGAAAAAGGGTACCGGGGCCATAGAACTTAACGGCGGCGCAGCCCGGTTGGGCGAGTTGGGCGACGAGTTAATTATTATTTCTTATGAATTTGTAGAAGAGAAAAAAGCAAAAAAATACGAGCCGAAACTTGTGTTCCTTGGCAAAAAAAATCAGCCAGAAAAAGTAATATGAAACTAATCATTTCCGGCGGGACAATTGTAACTGCCGGGAAAATTTTTAAATCAGACATCCTTATAGCAGACGGAAAAATAAAAAAGATATTTCCCGCGCTGCGCGATATAAAGGGATATACGCGTATTAATGCTTCCGGGAAGTATATCCTTCCGGGAGTTATTGACCCGCATGTCCATTTCGGGCTTGAAGCTTACGGCTCGCGTACAGCAGACGATTTTCAATCAGGCACAAAATCCGCTGCTTCCGGCGGTGTTACAACTGTAATTGATTACGCTATTCCAGTGAAGGGAGAATCTCTGCTCTCTGCGGTTTCCCGCAGAAAAAATGAGGCAAATAAATCTTATATAGATTATTCTTTTCATGCTCAGATAACCAATTGGAATAAAAACACGCAGAAAGATTTTGAAAAACTTCTCGCTTCCGGCATAACCTCTTTTAAAATTTTTATGCCTGAAACTGAAGGATGGGGCATAAGCGACTGGGAAATTTATAAAATATTTGAAAAGGCGTCAAAGTATCCGGTAACTATAGAACTCCATGCGGAAAGCAGCTCTTTGATACGCGGGTTTACTGAAAATCTTATCTCGCAAAAACATACAGGGATCAATAATTTTTATTATACACGGCAAAACATTGTTGAAGAGGAAGCGGTAAACAGGGCGTGTTTTTTTGCGGACAAAACAGGCGCGGCTATTTATTTTGTTCACACGACCACACGCGAAGCGCTGGGCATAACCGGGCAAGCGAGAAAAAACGGAGTTAAAGTTTTTATCGAGACCTGTCCGCAATATTTGGTATTGACAAATAAAGTTTTCAAAAGAAAAAACGGTTGTTTGTTTGCGACCTGTCCTCCTGTAAAACTTGAAAGCGATAATAAAGCATTATGGAACGGACTGAAAAACGGTTCTGTAAATACAATAGGCACGGATCACTGCGCGTTTTCCAAATCCGACAAAATGAAGTGCAACGGCGATTTTAGAAAGTTGAGATTCGGAATGCCGGGAGTGGAAACATCACTATCGATTTTATACTCTGAAGGTGTGGCAAAAAAGAGGATAACTTTGAATAAACTTGTTGAACTTATGTGCGCCAATCCTGCGAAAATATTCGGTATGTATCCGCAGAAAGGAACGATTGCCCGGGGTAGCGACGCTGACATTGTAATATTTGATCCTGCCTGCGAATGGACCATAAAATATGAAAATCTTTCAACGCGATGCGGCTGGACGCCTTACGAAGGTCTTAAAATCAGAGGCAAAGTTTTGACTACTGTTTTGCGCGGAAAAATAATTTATGACAAAGGAACTTATTTGTCGGAATGCGGTTACGGAAAATTTATAAAAAGAAACGGAGGAAATAAATTATGTTGACATTATTATGTAATGGAACAGTTGTTACGCCGGATAAGGTTATAGATAACGGCGGTGTGTTGTTTGAAGACGGCAAAATCGTGGATGTGGGTAATACTGATAAGGTTAGGGCAAAGGTTTTTAAATCTTCTAAGCAAAAGATACACTTGAAAATAATAGACGCCAAAAAAAGGATAATAATGCCGGGGTTTATAAACACACATCATCACTTGTATTCTACATTTTCCCGTGGGATGTACATACCCGGAACTCCCGCTAAAAATTTTGTTGAGATACTGGAAAAATTGTGGTGGAAACTGGACAGGGTGCTGACCGCCGAGGACATTTATTATTCTTCTCTTATTCCATTGATTGAGTGTGTGAAAAACGGGGTAACATCTATAATAGATCACCACGAATCCCAGACATTTCAGATCGGTTCGCTCGACGAAATCAGAAAAGCCGTTGAAAAAATAGGGATTCGCGCGAATCTTTGCATGGGTGTGTCTGATAGATATAGAAAAGGACAAGAAGGCCTTGATGAATGTGATAGATTTTTAAAATCGCTTGCAGATTGTCCGTCGGATCTTGTCAGCAGCATGGTCGGTCTTCATGCCGCGTTTACTGTAAATAACGATATTCTTGCGAAATCTGTTGCCATTGCGAAAAAATACGGGGTTGGGATGCATATCCATTGCGCTGAGGATATTTCCGACCAGAAGGATTCCGTCAAGAAATACAAAATGCGCGTTGTGGAGCGTTTGAAAAAATACGGGGCATTGGGAACAAAAACGGCTCTTATACACTGTATTCACATAGATGAAAAAGAAAAGAAGATTATAAAAGATACCTGTACCAATGTTGTACACAATCCTGAAAGCAATATGAATAATGCCGTAGGGTGCGCTGACGCGCTTGGGATGCTATCAAAAGGTATTACAGTGGGGCTCGGCACCGACGGTATGTCTTCGGATATGCTGTATCATATGAGATGTGCTTATGTTCTTCACAGACATAATAAAAAAGATCCTCGCGTGGCATTTGTTGAAGCTCCTACAATGCTTTTGAAAAACAACCCGAAAATTATAGAAAATATTACAGGCAAAAAACTCGGCAGGATAGAAAAGGGCCTTCCAGCTGATTTGATAGTTATGGATTATGTTCCTCCAACGCCTTTGACAAGCAACAATATTTTGGGACATCTTATTTTCGGTATGGTTGATACCACGGTTGATACTGTGATATGCAACGGCAAGACATTGATGAAGGATAAGAAACTTGAAGGGATAAGCGAGGACGCGATATGCGCGAAATCGCGGGAACTTTCTGCCAAAGTGTGGAAGAGGATAGTAAAACTGGCTTGATGAGGATTGAAGCTTTAAGCTGGTAATTACGGTATATGCCGGCGTTTTGTGGCGGGGCGGGGTTGCTTTCCGAAAACGTGTCCCGCCAGAGCGCGCACTCTCACTCAGGTCGCTAAATGAATTAAGCAATATGAGTGAGGTTTCGTACGGTAATCCCCTTGCTCCTGCATCATGAGCGGTGAAAAGGTTTGTCATCCTGAACGAAGTGAAGGATCTTGTCGGTATTGGTCAGACGAGGGCGAGTCCTGTGTCAATCTCGTTTTTAAAAATGCGCGAGTAGGAACTTTGAGCTGAATAACATAGTAACATAAACTTTTTGGAAACGTTATGATAAATTCATTTGAACTGTTAACGATAAAACAAGCCAGTGAATGGGCTACGGAATATTTACATAGAAATGTAACGCCTTCTAATATTTCATATCTGGTTCAATACGGGAAGATAAAGAAAATTGGGGAGAATGGTAAAACTTTAGTTAACATTGGTGATTTGAAACGATATTATCAATCTTATCACGGCCAAAGGGAAATTGACTGGAAAGCGAAACTTGGTGAAGATCTTAATTGGGTGTTATCATTCGATTATCTTAAAGAAGCAGATACAACCAAACATGTGCATCGTTTACATCCGTATAAAGGGAAATTCATTCCACAATTGGTTGAATACTTTTTAGACGCCCACACGGATAGTTTCAAAAAAGAAGTGTATTTTCAAAAAGGCGATATAGTTTTGGACCCATTCTGTGGCAGCGGAACCACACTTGTTCAGGCAAATGAATTAGGTATTAATGCGATAGGAATAGATGTATCCGCTTTTAATGTTATGATTAGTAACGCTAAAATTGGAAAATATAATTTGGCAGAATTGCGTCGTGAAGTGAATAAGATTACATGCGCATTAAATAAATTTATTTCGGATTCCAATACGGTTAAGTTTGAAACGCATTTATTAGCAGAGTTACAAAAATTTAATAACAGAAATTTCCCGTCCCCAAAATTTAGATATCAAGTAGAACGTGGTGAGATAAATGAAGAAAAATATGGCAAAGAACAAGCAGAACTGTTTTTGCCGATCTATTTAAAACTTGTAAAGCAGTATGAAATTCAATTGAAGCAGAAAAAATGTGATAATTTTCTTGATAAGTGGTATTTACAACACATTAGAGCCGAAATAGAATTTGTTCATGATCTTGTTGAAAAAGTGAAGGACTCGAATTTGAAGAAAATAATAAAAATTATTTTAAGCAGAACTATGCGTTCTTGTCGTGCTACAACTCATTCCGATTTAGCTACTCTAAAAGAGCCAATTACAGCTACTTATTATTGCTCAAAACACGGGAAAATTTGTAAGCCCCTATTCTCAATATTGAGTTGGTGGGAGAGATATAGTGAAGATACCATTTTAAGATTGGCTGACTTCGATAAACTAAGAACTGACACTTTCCAAAAGTGTTTGACCGGCGATGCGCGGACAATAAATATATTTTCAAAATTCAGGAGAGCGAGAAACAAATTCGATGTTCTTTTGAAAAAGCAAAAAATTAAAGGCATATTTTCAAGCCCCCCGTACGTGGGTTTAATAAATTATCACGAGCAACACGCTTATGCGTATGATTTATTCGATTTTGAAAGGAAAGATAAATTGGAAATCGGTCCTCTTTCTAATGGCCACGGCTATGAAGCAAAAAAATCATATGTTCAGGGTGTATCGGATGTATTAAATAATTGTAAAAAGTTCTTAACGGAAGATTATCATGTGCTTTTAGTTGCAAATGATAAATATAATCTTTATCCGATAATTGCAGAAAAAGCCGGTATGAAAATAGTAAATCAGTTTAAACGCCCCGTGCTTAATCGAACAGAAAGAGATAAAGGCGCGTATTCGGAAGTAATATTCCATTTAAAGGGAAAATAATGGCGTTATCACAAGTTCAAAGAGATAAAATTAAAATAGTCTTAACAAAAAAGATGGAGAATAAGTTAAGAAAATACGGGCGAGAAACAACCTGCATGCCTTTTTTAGCACGGCTTATTCAAGATAATGAGAAAATAGCAGCTTATTCATTCATACATTCATTGGCAACCTCGCTTGGTATGTCAATTTATGAAGATGTATCAGTTATAATTGCTTCCGGAAATTCTCAGGAAGCATTCAGAAATTATGGTGTTGGCGGAATAATATCTATGCAACAAAAAGGAGTTATATCTAAAATAATTAATGAACTAAGAGAGGGAAAAAGAAAAGCTAACATTGCTCAAGAAATAAAAGAAGTTTTGGGTGCCTCTTCAGAAGGCGGAAAATTTCAAAAATCTGGCAATATCGCAGATTTTTATATGAAGAAAAATAATAAAGAATTCTTTTTTGAGATAAAAACCGTTAAACCCAATATAGATATTTTTGAGAAAAGTAAAACAAAATTATTGGAATGGATTGCTCGAAAAAGATCATCAGTTAAAGTTTTTTTAGCTTTCCCATATAATCCGTATCATCCTCAACCTTATTCACGTTTTACCGAAGTAGGCATGATGGATCATCCTAATGATTTTTTGATAGGAGAAGAATATTGGAATTTCATTGGAGGCGAAAACACTTTTTCTCAATTATTAGAGGTGTTCGATGCTGTTGGCAAAGAGTTTAAACAGTGCTTAAGTCAGAAATTTAAGAAAATAGCTCGCGAAAAAATAGATATTTATTAAAAAACCGTATAAGCATTAAAATTTCAAAACATTATATGAACCTAAAAAAGGTATTTGAAATATTGGTTACGGAATTTGAAAAAGAAAAAATTGAGTTTGCGCTTATCGGCGGGCTTGCTTTACAGTTTGCCGGTGTATCTCGGGCCACCGTTGATATTGATTTTACTGTTTTGTTGGAACAGTCGGATACAATTTTTAAGATAATGTCAAAATATGGATATAAAGCAATTCATAGGACGCAGGATGTGGCAAATTTTTTCTCACAATTTGCCGAATTAGGACGCGTTGATTATTTATTTGCTCACAGAAAATACGCTTTGAAAATGCTGAAGCGAGCTGGATATAAAGAAATTTTCGGTTTAAAAGTGAAAGTTATAATGCCCGAGGATTTAATAGGGCTTAAAGTTCAATCAAGTTTTAACGACAAACAAAGGTATAATCAGGATATGGCTGATATTGAAGCGATTATTTCAAAGAACTTTAATAATCTTGATATGAAACTTGTTAGAGAATATTTCAAATTATTTGACAGGGAGAATGAATTGGATAAAATATTTGGAACATTAAAATGACAAAACTTTCAAAAATTGAAAAACAGGAGATGTTTAAGGACGGCAGAAGTAAAAAGCGAATGATTGCTTTCAGAAAAGCAAAAAATTCCAGTTTGGAGATGTCGTTTGAGGAGTATGTCGAATGGCTGCAACAGGTGTTGTCGCTTACGCCTGAAAAATATTCGGATAGGAAACGAAAATTTGTTGTTTACAAAAATGTAAAAATATAATTCTGTTACCTAAAGAACAGGATAAATAAGGGAGGAAGTAATGGCTAAAGTTAATCAGCAGGTGTTGGCTAAAACGGTACAGAGGTGCAAAGAGCGGAATATTATAATACCAACATTCGCTCAGCAAAAGGATCCCACAAAGATACCTGAAAAGATAAAAGCTAAACTAAAGGATATTGGTTTATGGGATGTTAATCCGCTCAATCTTTTTAGAATTACATGGAAAAATAAACCTAAAGAAGCAGGTGGCAATGGATTGTTCGGAGGAGTGAATTATCTTGAGGTGCCGTCTGCTCTTACAGGCGTTAAAGCAAGAATTATAGGTCTGGTAGGCAAATGGATGCCTACCGGATGTCATAAAGTAGGAGCAGGTTTTGGTTGTTTGGCACCTCGTCTTGTAAGCGGCGAATTTGATCCTACAACTCAAAAAGCTGTATGGCCTTCAACCGGGAATTACTGCCGCGGCGGCGCTTTTGACTGCGCGTTGCTTGCCTGCGATGCCATCGCGATTTTGCCTGAGGAAATGAGCCAGGAAAGATTTGATTGGCTTAAAGAAATAGGAACAAAGGAAATATTTGCCACCCCCGGCTGCGAGTCGAATGTAAAGGAAATATACGATAAATGCTGGGAGTTAAGAAAAGAGCGCGGAGATAAAATCGTTATATTCAATCAGTTTGAAGAATTCGGCAATTGCGCGTGGCACTATGAAATGACTGGTTCCGCGATAGAGGAAGTTTTTAATCAATTGAGAGCCAAGAGTCCGAAATTGAGATTGACAGCATATGTATCAGCCACAGGTTCAGCAGGTACTCTCGGAGCAGGAGAATATCTTAAGAAAAAATTCCCTATGATAAAGAACGGCGCAACAGAAGCTCTTCAATGCCCCACTCTTTATCTAAACGGTTACGGCGGACACAGAATAGAAGGTATCGGCGATAAGCATATTCCGTGGATACACAATGTCAGAAATACCGACAATGTCATTGCGATAAACGATGAAGATACTATGCGGTTATTGAGATTGTTTAACGAGCCGTCAGGCAAAAAGATACTTGAAAAAGAAGGATTAAAGAAAGAATTTATTGAAAAACTTGCTTTACTCGGAATTTCCAGCATTTGTAATTTACTTGCGTCTATAAAAATGGCGAAATATTACGAGATGAATGAAAACGATGTCATTTTTACGACATTTACGGATCCTGCTGATATGTATAGATCCCGTTTGCAGGAAATGGAAAAAGCGCGCGGGAAATACACCGAAGATTATGCTCTTGTTGATTTGAAAAAATCCATGCAGGGAGTTGGCATAGATTGGATTAAGGAACTTTCTTATTGGGACAGAAAGGCATTACATAATCTGAAATATTTCACATGGGTTGAGCAGCAGGGGAAAACCGTCGAAGAAATTAATGAATTGTGGAACCCTGAATTCTGGGACAGGATGTTTGCGCAGATTCCTGCCTGGGACAATATGATTCAGGAGTTTAATAAAAAGACGGGGCTTCTGTAAAAAAATATAACTTTAACCCGAGATTATCATGAGAAAATTCGAGAATGATTGTCTAAAATTTCTATTAAAGATAGTATCCGTCAAAAGTTTATCCAAAGACGAAATAAAGGTTTCCAAAATCATCGCCCAAGAAATGCGTACGCTCGGTTATGACTCCGTAAAAACCGACAAGTTCGGAAATGTAGTTGGTTTTATCGGATCAGGAAAGAAGAAAATTCTTTATGATGCTCATACTGACACCGTTGGAATTGCGGACAGGACACAGTGGAAAACCGACCCATATAAAGCCGTATTTAAGAACGGTAATGTTTATGGTCGGGGCGCATCCGACGACAAAGGCTGCGTGGCAGCAATGGTGTATGCCGGCGCTCTGATAAAGGAACAGCGGCTTTTGGGCGATTTTACTCTCTGCGTTTCCGCATCCGCGCGTGAGGAAATCGGCGAAACCCAGTGGTTGGATTTTATCTTAAAGGATTTGAAGTTTCGCCCGGACTGTGTTGTAATCGGGGAGCCATCAGACCTTAAAATAATAAGAGGCCACAAGGGAAGAGCGGAGTTTAAGCTGACGGTGCGTGGCAAATCGGTGCATGCCAGCATACCGCATAAAGGAATAAATGCTGTTCACCGCGCGGCTGATTTTATAAAGAGGATTGAACTTCTGAATAAAAAATACAAGGCTGCGAAATTAGGGAAACCGGTCATAAGCGTAACTCAAGTGGAAACGCAAAATGCGTCCATTAACACCATACCGGACAATTGTTCGTTTTACATAGACCGCAGGAATGTTGACGGCGAGTCAGAGAAACAGATTGTTGATGAAATAAAAAGAGCTTGCGGGCCGCACACCGGAATAATTTACAAAAAGTTTTATTCCGCCTGGATTTTAGGAAAAGAGCATCGTTTGACCAAGACCGCTTCCGCAGCGTACAAAAAAATATTCAGGGCAAATCCGAAAATATGTCTGTGGCCGTTTTGCACAAATGGTTCTTTCACGATGGGAGACAGAAATATTCCCAGCATAGGTTTTGGACCGGGAGAGGAAAAACTGGCTCACGTAGCCAACGAGTATATCAGATTTGCGGATGTCGCTGAAGCCGTCAAATTCTACTCAATTTTTCCTTTGACTTTTTGTTCTCAAAAGATAAAATAAAAAAGATAGTTTATAACCAAAATCGCGGTAAAAAAAGGAGGCAGATTTATGGAAAACAAGTGTGTTGACAAGAAACTGGCGGGTATGATAAATAAACAGAGCAAAAAATACGAAAAAAAGATGATTAAATTCATGCGCGACCTTATCGCGATTCCCAGTGAGAGCTGTAAGGAAAGGGGCGTAATTGAGAGAATAAAACAGGAGATGCGAAAAGTCGGTTTTGATGAAATTAAAATAGACAAGATGGGCAATATCCTTGGCCGAATTGGCAACGGCAAAAAAATAATAGCTATGGACGCCCACATTGACACCGTCGGTATTGGTAGCCTCAAAGAGTGGAAGTGGGACCCTTATAAGGGCAAATTTAAAAACGGCATAATTTATGGCCGTGGCGCTACAGACCAGGAAGCCGCAATGGTCAGCATGGTCTATGCCGGAAAAGTTATAAAGGATTTGAAGTTGTCCGGCGATTACAAATTATACGTCGTCGGAAGCGTTCAGGAAGAGGATTGCGACGGTCTCTGCTGGCAGTACATTATAAAGGAAGACAAGCTTAAGCCGGATTGCGTAGTCATAACAGAGCCGACAAACCTTAACATATACCGCGGACACCGAGGAAGAATGGAGATAGGCATTACTACATACGGCATTTCCTGTCATGGTTCCGCTCCGGAACGTGGTCGCAATGCGGTTTATATGATGGCGAGAATAATTTCTGAGATAGAAAAAATGAATTCCCGCCTTCGCAATGACAAATTCCTCGGCAAAGGGACTGTAGCGGTTAGTTATATCGACTGCAAAACTCCGTCATTGTGCGCGGTTCCGAATCAGGCTTACATACATCTCGACAGGAGACTGACAAAAGGCGAGACCAAGGATTCAGCGCTTAAAGAGGTTTACGGCGCTATAGCGCGCGCCGGAGTAAAAAAGGATTTCAAAGTTGAGGTGCTTAAATACGACACGCCGAGTTATACCGGTTTAAAATATCCGACTGAGAAATATTTTCCTACTTGGGTGCTGGAGGACAAGCACTATTTATGCCGTTCTGCGGTATCAACTTACAAAGCTGTTTTTAACAAAAAACCTGTTGTAGATAAATGGACTTTTTCAACTAACGGCATAGCTACTATGGGAATGTTTGGAATACCGACCATAGGATTCGGGCCGGCGAACGAAAAATTTGCGCATTCTGTCCTCGACCAGGTGCCAGTTGAGCATTTGATAAAAGCGGCCGCATTTTATGCGATGTTCCCGCAAATATACGCCGGTTCCATTAATGCTAAGAAGTAAAAAGCCAAATCCGGCGATTAAAAAAGGAGATTTTTTTATGAGTTACAATTTAGAAAGGGCAATAGCCGAATTAGACCAAATTAAAGCGGATCTTTTCCGGAAGGATTTTCTGCTGACATGGCAGAAGAACGACAACGAATTGATGTCGGTTTTTAAAATTGCCGAAATTCTGAAAGAACTTCATCATCGCAATATTACCTGCAAGGCTTTTCAGACGGGAATCGCAGTATCGAATTTCCGCGACAATTCCACCCGTACAAGATTTTCTTTTGCTTCCGCGTGCAATTTATTGGGGCTTAATGTTCAGGATTTGGATGAGGGAAAATCTCAGATAGCGCACGGCGAAACTGTACGCGAAACCGCAAATATGATTTCTTTCCTTACTGAAGTCGTCGGAATACGCGACGACATGTTTATCGGCAAAGGGCACACCTATATGAAAGAAGTCGCGTCCGCTCTCAACGACGGTTTTAAAAACGGAGTTTTGAATCAGCGGCCTGCGGTTATTAATCTTCAGTGCGACTTGGATCATCCGACTCAGACCATGGCAGACATGCTTTACATTAAAAATTATTTCGGAGGTTATTCCAAGTTGAAGGGCAAGAAAATTGCAATGACATGGGCGTATTCTCCAAGTTACGGGAAACCGCTTTCCGTGCCGCAGGGCGTTATTGCTTTGATGACAAGGTTCGGAATGAAGGTTGCTCTTGCATATCCAAAAGGTTACGATCTGCTTCCTGAGACGATAGAAATAGCGAAAAAACATGCGAAGTGCTCCGGCGGCTCATTTTCCGTATCCAACAGCATGCAGGATGCTTTCAAGGATGCGGACGTAGTTTATCCGAAAAGCTGGGCACCGTATCATATTATGGAAACCAGGACACAGCTTGTAGAAAAGTTGGACAAAAAAGGGCTTACAGAATTGGAAAAAGAGGCGCTTAACGAAAACGCGAAACATAAGGACTGGACCTGCGACGAAACAATTATGAATACAACTGCTCGCGGTTCCGCGGAATACCTGCACTGCCTGCCTGCCGATATAAGCGGCGTTTCATGTAAAGAAGGCGAAGTTAGCGCGAAGGTTTTTGAAAAATACAGGATAGGAACCTATAAGGAAGCCGGGTACAAACCGTTTGTTATCGCAGCAATGATTCTTGCGTGCAGTTTTAAAAAACCTGCGGCAGTGCTTAATAATTTACTGCGCAAGAACGAACAAAGGGTTTCTTTTAAATAGCTTTTTAAGCGTCCTTACATAAAAAATTGCGGACATAAATCCGCAGAGAATTTTTTATATATTGGGGGATTATTTATGGCGAAAAAAGTTGCTGTTGTCGCAGTCGGAGGGAATTCGCTTATACATGACAGTAAGCATCAAACCGTGCATGATCAGTATCTTGCCGCTAGCGAGACCATGAAGCATATCGCCGAAATGATTGTAAAAGGTTGGGATGTAATAATTACGCACGGGAACGGTCCTCAGGTTGGTTTTGTTCTTGCCCGTTCGGAATATTCGCGCGGGATTTTGCACGAAATACCGCTTGACAGCTGCGGCGCAGATACACAGGGTGCAATCGGATATAATTTTCAGATGGCTCTCGGCAACGAATTTAAAAGGAGAAATATAAAAAAATCCGCTGTTACCGTAGTTACGCAGGTTTTAGTCGACAAAAACGACCCGTCTTTTAAAAAACCCTCTAAACCAATCGGTCAGTTTTATTCCTATGAGGAAGCTCAGATACGCAAAGAAAAGGACGGATGGGACATAATGGAAGATGCCGGCCGCGGATGGAGAAGGGTTGTGGCTTCGCCAGATCCCAAGGAAATAATAGAACTCTCGGCAATAAAGACTCTTATTGACGCAGGTGTGGTTGTTGTTGGTGTCGGTGGCGGTGGAATACCGGTTATTCGCGACGAAAAAGGCGATTTAAAGGGAACGTCAGCAGTTATTGATAAAGACCTGGCGTCTTCTCTATTAGCGACTCTTATTAATGCGGATTTACTTTTGATTTCCACTGCTGTTGAAAAAGTTTGTTTGAATTTTGGGAAACCGGATCAGAAATCTTTAGACCGGATAACAGTTGCCGAAGCGAAAAAATATATTAAAGATGGTCATTTTAAGCCAGGGTCTATGCTTCCTAAAATCAATGCCATTGTTAAGTTTCTTGAAAAGGGCGGTAAACAGGCATTGATTACTGACCCTGCTCACATTCCTCAGGCATTGGATGGAAAAACCGGCACTTGGATTATTCCGTAAAAAATATTTGCAGGTTATTGAATAATAATGAAAATTAAAGGATTAAAATGTATTATATGCGGGAAAGAATATTCTCCGAGTGAAGTCAAATATGTATGCAGTTCATGCGGCGGAAATTTAGATGTAATATATGATTATCTTGAAATTAAAAAACATTTTTCCCGGTCGGATTTGGCATCCTCGCGAATGTATTCTATATGGCGGTATTTGCCTGTTTTACCTTTAGAATCGAATTTCACAACTCATCAGAAATATTTTCCTAAACTTCACATAGGGTGGACTCCGATACACCGCGCAAAAAATCTTTCCAAAAAACTTAATTTTTCCGGGAATATATATATTAAAGACGATGGGAGAAATCCGTCAGCATCATATAAAGACAGAGCGAGTTCTGTTGTTGCTGTAAAAGGGCAGGAAATTGGAGCAGGAGTGTTTACAACCGCTTCTACAGGCAATGCAGGATGCGCTCTGGCATGCATGTGTTCTAATCTTCAACTTCCGTGTGTGATATTTGTTCCCAAAACAGCTCCTCGCGCTAAGATAGCGCAGTTGCTTTTATTCGGCGCAAAGGTTATTGCAGTCAATGGTACTTATGACGATGCATTTGATCTTTCTTTGGGTGCTGCTTCGGAATTTGATTGGTATTGCCGTTCCACTGGATATAATCCTTATACGCGGGAAGGCAAAAAGACCTCCGCATTTGAAATATGCGAACAATTAAATTGGGAAGTACCGGATAAGGTTTTTGTGTCAGTAGGCGACGGCAATATAATTTCTGGAGTATGGAAGGGATTTAAGGATTTTTATGCGCTTGGGTTTATAGACCGTCTTCCGCAAATAATCGCGGTTCAATCAGACAAATCCAATGCCATATCAAGGGCGTGGAAAAATGTTTCGACATTGCCAGTCGCGCAGACTGGAGAAATAAAAATTGCTCCGGTGAAAGCCACAACAGTTGCGGATTCTATTTCCGTTGATATGCCCCGCGACGGTGTTTCCGCTGTAAAATCAATTATTGAGTCCAAAGGGTTTGCCGTAGAGGTTCCCGACGAAGAAATACTTGGAGCAATAAAAGAACTTGCTGAAAACGAAGGTGTGTTCGCTGAACCAGCCGCAGCAGCAGCTTTTGCCGGATTAAAAAAATCAATATCGGAAAAAAAAGTAAAGGATACTGAAACTGTTGTGTGCCTTATTACAGGAAATGGTTTGAAAGATATAGATTCCGCTATGAAGGTTGCCGGCGAACCTATTTTAATAGAGCCTGAAATAGAAGAAGTAAAAAAACTGAATATACAATAAACTTGGTTCGATTGATTTATTTTGTCCGATATAAAAAAGATTGCTTTGAAACAAAATTCATAACAATCTTTTTTCTTTTTTATTGCATAAACCATAAAATTTTGATATAATAAATTGTTATGAAATCAAAACATCTTATTTCAATTTTGGACTTGTCGCTGGAAGATATTGTGGAAATATATGCCGTTACAATGGATCTGAAATCCAAGCAAAAACAGGGTGTTCAATACACGCCTCTCGTTGGCAAAACTTTAGCAATGATTTTTTCCAAACCTTCCACGCGTACCAGAGTGTCATTTGAGGTCGGGATATATCAATTGGGCGGCCTGGGACTTTTTTTGAGCGGACAGGATATGCAATTGCGCCGCGGAGAAACAATCGGAGATACGGCAAAAACGCTTTCTCGATATGTCAACGGCATAATGATAAGAACTTTTTCTCATAAGGATGTGGAAGATCTCGCTAAGTACGGTTCAGTTCCTGTAATTAATGGACTTACTGACCTTGAGCATCCATGTCAGGCACTTGCCGACATATTTACTGTTATAGAACACAAATGCCGAGCCAATACATTGAAGAATAAGATTGCGGAACTGAAAAATCTTAAATTCGTATATGTGGGAGACGGCAACAATGTTGCACATTCTCTTATGCTTTTGGCAGCGAAATTGTCAATGAATATAACTGTAATAACTCCTTCCGGTTATGAGCCGGATAAACCAATAGTCCGGCATGCACAAGATATTTCAAAGGGAACCGGGGCATCAGTTACAATTTCAGGAAATATAGAAGATATAAAAGATGCTGATGTGATATATACAGACGTTTGGGCATCTATGGGCAAGGATGCGGAAAAAGAACAAAGAATGAGTATCTTTAAGCCATACCAGATAAATGCAGCAGCTATGTCAAAAGCAAAGCCGGATTGTATAGTGATGCATTGTCTCCCAGCGCACCGCGGCGAAGAAATTACAAACGAAGTGGTAGATAGTAAAAACTCGGTGGTTTTTGACGAAGCGGAGAATCGTTTGCATGTGCAAAAAGCCATAATGATCTTCCTGATGAAATAAAAATATCTACTGAAAAAGAGAGGTTTAATAATTTTATATCGGGTTTGCGGTTTCGCCTCCTTTGTATATAAGGGGGCTTTCTCATTTATAATATGATTTTGATAGATAAAAAAGAAAATATTTTAAGCGGATATAATTCTTACCTTAAAGACGAATCAAAACTTTCGTTCGGAGATGTTTCGTGCATAGCGATACCGGAAAACGAGAGAGAACTTGCGGATTTTTTAGAAAATAATTATAAAAAAAATATTCCTATTACCATTTCTAACGGCAGAACCGGTGTTACAGGCGGTTCTGTACCTTTAAATGGCTGCTTGCTGTCGTTAGAAAAACTCAATAAAATTTTTGGATTAGAAAAAAAGGGCGAAGAGTATATTCTTAAAGTTCAAAGCGGAGTATCTCTCGCCGAAATAGATAATTATCTTGACAATCAGTTCTTAGAAGGTAAAAAATACTTTTATCCTGTTGATGTTACTGAAACCACGGCGCATATAGGCGGCACTATTTCCACAAATGCATCAGGGGAAAGAAGTTTTAAATACGGTTCAACAAGAAAATGGGTTCGTTATTTAAAAATAGCGCTTTCCGACGGCGGAGTGCTGAATATTCATAGAGGCGAATTGTTCGCGAAAGGGTATAAGAAGGAGTTCCGTTTTCCTGACGGTATTAAGAAAGACATTATTTTGCCTAAATACCGTATGCCAGCAGTGAAAAACGCAGCAGGTTATTTTTCCTCGCAGAATATGGATATTATCGATTTGTTCATAGGCAGCGAGGGAACGCTCGGTATTATTCTTGAGGCCGGCATAGCCCTTGTTTCAAGACCGGAAAATATTGTGTCTATAATTGCTTTTTTCAACACGGAAAAAGATGCCGCCGAATTTTCATATTCCGCGAGGAAAACTCTTGATTCCGCTCTTGTTTTTGAATATTTCGACAAAGGAGCTTTTGAACTGCTTTCCGGCAAATTTCCCGAACTTCCCGCAGGAAAAGAAGCCGCGATATTTTTTGAAGTTGCCTCAGACAGCCGGAATATCGACCGGATTATTGAAGATATCGCGAAATTGCTTGATAACCACGGGTGCTCAATGAATGACACATGGACCGGTTTTGAAAAAAAGGACGCGAAAAAGATTCGATTGCTCAGGCATGCCATTCCAGAAACAATAAATGAGATTCTTGCCGAGCGGAAAAACGCATTTTCTGACTTGCATAAGATTTCCGCGGATATCGCTGTGCCTGAAAACAAATTTTTGGAATTGATTGCGTATTACAAAGAAAGCGCGGAAAAACATAGGCTGCAATATACTATGTTCGGACATATAGGCGAGAATCATTTGCATATGAATATACTTCCGAAAACTCCGGATGAGTTTAGAATAGCGAAAGATTTGCATCGCGATTTTGCGAAAAGGGCTGTCGCTCTCGGAGGCACAGTGTCAGCTGAACACGGCATAGGAAAGATTAAGCATGAATATTTGGAAATAATGTACGGAAAAACAGGCATCAAAGAAATGGCTGCTGTGAAAAAGGTTTTTGATTCAAAGCGAATTTTGAATAGAGGAAATATTTTTCCGGAATATCTTCTTGACGACAAGTAACATCTGAATATACACGGGTATAATCTTTTCCCTCTTATGTTTTAACCGGAATTTAATTTATTCGCGCTGAAATAAGCCGGTGCGGATATATGAATTTATAAAAAATAGGACAGGAGGTAACGTTTATATGCTCAATTGGACTCCGGAAACTGCTGGCAGCACGGTTTTTGCGATGGTTGTTGGATATTTTCTTACCCTTATTTACAGTATTTATATGGCTTTTCTCAACCATAAGCAGTCAAAAGTAAAAGACGAACTTATGAAGACCAACATGATACTGGAAAGGATTGAGAAAATATTGGCAAGCCAATCCGACAGATAAAAAACATTTTTTTAGCGCATCAATTTGTTAAATCTTGTCTGATCGTTTTTATCCTTTCTAATACCGGCGGGTGGGAATATTCCAGGAATACCTTTACCGGGTGCGGCGTCAGATTTGACAGATTATCCGCGCTGAGTTTTTTAAGGGCAGTAATGAATGCTTCTTTTTTATTTGAAGTTTTTACCGCGAATTTGTCTGCTTCATATTCGAATTTTCTGGAAAAGATATTTGTAACTACTGAAATCGCATAATTTATGGGCTCGTAAAAAAATGCGAAAAATAATATTCCGGCGTAAACAGGTTGGCTTTCCATTTTAAATGCCTCAAAAATTCCTGGCGAATGCACAAAAAAAGAAAGAGCGAACAGCATAATTCCCGTATTAAGAATTGCCATAAACATAAACTTCAGGATATGTCTTTTTTTATAATGTCCGATTTCATGCGCGAGCACAGCAACTATCTCGTCGGTGGTGTGGTTTTTTATAAGAGTGTCGAAAAGAACTATTTTCCTGTATTTGCCGAATCCCGTAAAAAATGCGTTGGATTTTGTTGATCGTCTCGACCCGTCCATAGTGAACACTCCGTTTAATTGAAACTTTTCTTTTTGCGCGTAACCTTCTATGGAGTTTTTCAATTCTCCTTCCTGTATAGGAGTGAATTTATTGAATAGAGGCATAATTACAGCAGGCGCTATGAACATCAGCAGAATTTGTATTGCCGATATCCCTGTCCAGCAGTAGAGCCATGCTTTGTCTCCGAAGTTGCGAAAGATCCAGATTATGAAAATGAAAACAGGGCTGCCTATTACAATTGTCAGCAGATAACCTTTGAGAATGTCTAATATAAATGTCTTTAGCGTGGTTCTGTTAAATCCGTATTTTTCTTCTATTATAAATGTTTTATACATTGAAAACGGGATTGATATCAGAGACGACAGTAAATAGATTATTCCAGCAAAAATAAGTCCTGTTAGAAGATACCCGAATTCGAATTTTACGGCAAAACTATTTATTAAATTGAATCCGCCGCCCAGTATAAAGATTATAATAACGCAAAGTATAATTCCTTCATGGACTATATCAAAATATGTGTTTTTCTTAAGATATTCTATGGATTTTTTGTATTTTTCAGGGTTATAGTAATCCGCAAATTCTTCAGGTAGTTCATTCCCGCTGTGTTTAATGTTTAAAATATCCACAGTAACATTCAGCAGGTAACCTCCGAGCAGTATAATCAACAAAATCAATAAATAGATATTCATAAAATTATTAAAAGTCGCTTTATTATTTTCCGAATTTCTTTATTAAGTTTTCTATAATCGGCTTTGCGGCTTTTTCTCCGTTTTCAATTATTTCCTTTGCTCTGTTAAATTCGAACCATCCGATATCATCTTTTTTATTAGGTTCTATTAAAAAATCCGGCTTATTTGTTTCAATATCCTTTATGATGAGAGAATATTCTATTATATTTCTTGTCTGCATGGAAAGTTCTATAATATTGGGTTGTGCCTTCCCGCGCTTGTTATATTTTATCAAATTGCGGCTGATTTTTTTTAGGGGAGGTATTTTTTTTATTTGTTGGGCAAATTGTTTAACAACTTGTTTTTTCTTGTTTTCTATTCTTTTATATTCTGGTGACGGTACAACATTAACTGCTATCACTATTTCCGCGCCCATATTTCTTACCGTTGATGTGGGAAGCGGATTTGATAATCCGCCGTCAACCAGTACCCGCTCTCCTTGCGCATAAGGGGTAAATACTACAGGTATGGCGCTGCTCGCTCTTAACGCGTCAAACAAACTGCCTTTTTCAATTACATATTCTTTCCCTGTAAAAAAATCAGTAGTTACCGCCTTGAAATAGATATTTAATTTGCTTATTTCCTTATCTTCGGTTATTGTGGATAGGTATCTTTTTATGTTGTCGCCGTTTATAAATCCTGAATTCGAAAGTGCCGGATAAAATAGCTGCAGCGCAGATTTTTTTAATAATTTTACTGAATGCTCTTCAAGAATATCTGCGGATATGCCTGCAGCGTAGCATCCCCCGATTATTGAGCCCATACTTGTTCCGGCAATGTAATTTATCGGTATTTTGTACCGTTCAAGGACTTTTAGAACTCCTATGTGAGCAAGTCCTCTCGCAGCGCCTCCGCCCAATGCTAACCCTATTTTTTTATCTATCATATTGTTTTCGAAATTCATTATTACAGCTTTTTTTTGTTTAACACTGATGAAATATTTATTTGACTTTTTAATTGTTTAACGATTTATTAACTCTTGATTTTCAGGGATTTTATCTTATGTCATAGAGCCGCGTAAATTTCAAGAGCCTCTTTCTACGGCGACCTGTGTTTTTCATATAATTTAAGCATTTTTAATTGTAAATATATTATAGCAAATAAGTCTGTAAAAACAAGGCGCAGCGGATGTTTAAGGTGTCCTTTGCAAGAGTGCAAAACCATATTCTTTTTATTCCGGGAATTTGTTGAAGATACTGTCATTTGATTCCTCCTGCTACATACCGCCTGACAATATCTTTTACTTGTTTTTTTTGACCATATTGCGTAATTGTTGACCAATATAAAATCTCATTCTCAACATAGTAATAAAAAATAGTTAAACTTGTATTGACATTTTTTTCTTTTTGAGTATTATATCTCTATAGATATGTTATAAATATGAGGTAATAAAAAAAGTTCTTTGTACCACGGGAGGATATGGTTCCCATATACTACGGAAAGGAGGATGCCCTTTATGGAATCAATACCAGTGTATCTGGAGAGGATAAATCAGATACTAAATAATTTTAAACAAAAGGGTTGTGCCACGGTAACTACTGCTGATATTATAAGGCAGTACAGTGGTGGATTTTTTTCTAACCGAGATGTGTCTCCAGTTTTTTCGTTTAATGCCCAGTTCGGCAAACTGCTTAAGCGTAATATGCGAAATCTTGGGATATCAGAGGCGCGTTCTAATGTTCCTATTAATGATGATCAAGGGCACCCGACATGTACATCTGAGTGGAAACTTTTATGATGCTGATAATGAATAGGACATGAGTTAGACCGACTTACCGCATGCGCAGAAAAATCCTGTGTTTATGATTGCTATTGAGCCGCAGGATAGGGAAACCGGTTTTTTTGCCGTTAGATTATTTAGCTTGTGTAATCATAAAAGGGGGTAAATATAAATGGCACTTTATGATGAAATTACAAGTCAAGTATTAGAAAATTGTGTTAATGATATTTCCTCAAAGTATTTTACAACTTTAACCGTTATAGATAAATTGGAAAAGTTATACCCTGATATCGTAGAAAAGGTTAAAGCATATTCTACAAGGAATTGGCGTGCTGTTATTGGTAGGGCTTTAAAAAGGTTCTCTCTTGAAACTAATTTGATTGCTCAAGTTTCATCGGCAAGTGAAACGCCGGCCAGATGGGAAAAGATTTAAATTTAGAGTGGTAGATACTTAAGTCTAACGCCGAAATCGTAAGAGAAAAAAAAGGGATGCTTTTGTTTTCCTAGTAAATAATTAACGCAGAGGAACTAAGTAAAGCATTGCCATGTCCAAAATTTTTTGCTGTTATCATTGTTCATAGATTAGACAGCAAAATCTAACGTAGAGAGGAGATTAACAATGACAAATACAAAGATAATTAAGCTTGCCTCGATGATTTCTCTCGATACCGAATCGCAGTTGAAAGTCAGAGAAATTAGAAATGAAGAAAATGTTAGAAAATGGATGTATACAGATCATGTTATCGGTGTAAACGAACATCTTGCCTGGATAAATTGGCTTAAACAAGATGACAAACAAATTGTTTTTGTTGTATTGAGTGAAGAATGTATTCCTATGGGTGTTGTAAGTGTTAATGCAATTGATCGTCTGCATAAGAAAGCCGATTGGGCGTATTATTTAACAGAGAATGCAAGAGGCGGGCTCGGGTCATCTCTTGAATATAATTTTATTAACTTTGTTTTTGATACATTAGGAATGGATAAGTTAAACTGTGAAGTAATCGAAGGGAACGATGCTGTGGTAAAGTTGCATAAGAAATTCTTATTCCAAGAAGAAGGTTTTAGATGTTCGAATATCCTAAAAAATGGCGTACGAATAGGTGTGCACTTCCTTGAATTGACTAAAGATGATTGGCTTGCGGGGAAGGCGAATATTCAAGAGAAATATAGAGGGGTGTTTGAAAAATTCTCCGTATCAATTCAATGGCAACCAAGTGAAGAGAAAGTCAGCCATCCAATTGACCAAATTGAAGCCGCCAGAGCAAGAAACAACTTGAACTGGATGAGCATTTTAAGGCTTGCTATAGAAAAGTCCCCGGGGACAGCGAAACCTATAGTTGCTGAGATTAAGCGAATAGACAGGGAAATTTCTGCTCTTACTGATAAGATTACTGGTGAAAATGTCTAATGCTTAATAAAGGTAGTTTTCTAATTTTTTCTGTTCCAGTTATGTCTGTAATACTAAAGTTAAACAATGCATCTCCTGCCTTGACATTTTTTTTATGAGCCGTTCGTTATAAAACTGGTGGCGTTTGCCCCGCCGATAAAAGCTCTATTCCTCATTCCGAGACATCGGACTCAAAATGAATGCGAAACAAAGCAGAGCTTAGAATAACTGTTCCCAAAGATGAGCTTCATCTGTTCCTACCACTTTTTAGTTGACAATATCTTTATTTTTTTGTTTAATCTTCGCAGATAATCGCGAGTAAGTCGGTATAACAGAGAGAAGGAAATAGAAGCGTTGCCGTTATTTTATCATTGGAGGAAAATGTAAATGGAAAGAAAAATTTTATTTGCGGCAGTTTTTGTGTGTGGAATTACAGGCGTTTCATTGTGCCAGACGGAGACTAAAGACAATCAGTCAGAAAGAAACAAACTGCTTGCCACTGAAAAAGATAAAATAAGTTACAGTGTGGGAAGACAGGTCGGAGCAAATCTTAAAAGCCAGTTTGTAGAGGTTAACTCCGAGTCGTTTATGGCAGGAGTAAAGGATTCTATTGACGGTTCTTCGGGATTGATGACTGAACAGGAAATGAATGAATCCTTAAATAAATTGACGCAGGATATTAATGTAAAGAGAGCGGCAGTTATGAAAAAAGAGTCGGAAAAAAACAAGGCAGAGGGAGAAAAATTTCTCGCGGCCAATAAAAAGAAAAAAGGAGTTAAAACGCGCCCGAGCGGTTTACAGTATAAAATAATAACTGCCGGCAAAGGAGCGTCTCCAAAAGCTACAGACACAGTGGAAGTTCATTACAGTGGCACTCTTGTGAACGGTACGGAATTCGACAGTTCTTATAAAAGAGGTTCTCCTGCAGTTTTTGCGGTTAATGGTGTTATAAGCGGATGGACTGAAGCGCTTCAGATGATGAGTCCGGGCTCTAAATGGGAAATTTATATTCCTTCGCAACTTGCCTACGGAGAGCAGGGCGCTGGAAATGTTATAGGTCCTAATAGCGTTTTGATATTTACCGTAGAACTTCTTTCTATTAAGAAGTAAATTCATTCTGATGAAGGTTTTAAGAGCATTATTTTTGTCTGCCGGTTTAGGTTTCGCAGTATTATTTTTTAGTATTGCCGAAGTTTTTTGCTACGATAATGATATTGATTTTCTTAAGGCATTTCCTGAAGATGCCGCGTTTGCTATGGAATATAACAGAGCAGGAGTTGACGCTCTCGGGATAAAATCGTCAACTGATATGCCGTTGACTCTTCCGTTAATTACCAATCTTCTTGCAGCGCCGACATCCGCATCTGAAGTTTTGTCTGAAAAAATAATACCTGCGAAAGATCTTTCGCTTCTTTCAGATATTCTGTCAAATTTTTGCAGTTTTTTATCATCAGATACAAACCTCGCCTTGCTTAATACCACCGATATAATCCGCAGGGATATTGAGTTTGACGAAAACCTTCCTGAAGAACTTGTCAAAATAATTTCCGATATAGTTTTAGTGATTGAAACTTCCGAAATTTATCTTTCAAAATCCATAGACAGTATTCTCCCGGATAAAAAAGAAGACATAAAAAATATTCTTTCCGAT
>MWCF01000003.1 GCA_002069855.1 Elusimicrobia bacterium ADurb.Bin231
CTTCATATAGAAATGGAGAATCTAGAAGGAGTTATAATAAGAATATTTGACATAAGACCGTTAATGCTATATCATCAACAAGTATTCTCAAATTATCATTCTATTGATTTTAGTCATTATTCTTCCGGAACTTTTCTGCTAGTTATTACTAATAAATTGGGAATAGTATTATATACGGTAAAAATAGTTAAAATATAAATTGCGGGGTGGAGCAGTGGTAGCTCGCGAGGCCCATAACCTCGAGGTCGGGGGTTCGAGTCCATCTATCGCAACAAATCGCGGAAGAGTGAAACGGAGCGGTAACAATGGGTGGAAGATATAGATGCTTCTGTCCGGGTTTACCGAATCATAATAGGCTCATAACCTATTGATATTGGGTTCGACTCCCATTTCCGCTACTAATACCGTCGTGCCAGAGTGGACAATCGGAGAGGGCTCATATCCCTTGGCATTTATGTCTCGCAGGTTCGAATCCTGCCGACGGTACTGCGGCTTTTTCGCCTCGCCTTTAAGATATATAGAATAAAACCATAATGTCAAGACGGGAGAAAAAGAAATATCATTTTCTTTATAAAACTACTAATTTATTAAATGGGAAGTTTTATATTGGAGTCCATTCAACGGATAACTTAGATGATGGTTATCTAGGTTCTGGAAGGATCTTAAGATATTCTATTCGTAAATATGGAATAGAAAATTTTAAAATTGAAAGATTAGAGTTCTTTGAAGATAAAGAAAAACTTTTTAAAAGGGAAAAAGAAATGGTTAATGAATCTTTTTTGAAAAACCCTTTATGTATGAATATAATGATCGGGGGAAAAGGAGGAAATAACGGAAAAGGAGAAAAATGGTATAAAGAACATATCAATTTGATGCTTCAAGCTCAATGGAAAGATCCAAAATTTATTGAAGAACACAAAAAACGATGCTCAAAAAATTTAAAAGGATCTCCTAATTCATCAAGGTTTAAAGGGAAAAAACATTCTGATGAAACTATATTACAAATGAGAAATACCCACCATTTAAACGGAGATCAAAAAGGAACTAAAAATTCTCAGTTTGGAACATGCTGGATTCATAATGACAAAGAAAATAAAAAAATAAAAAAATCAGATATAGATCTTTATCCAGGATGGGTTCAAGGTCGAAAAATGAAATTTCAAGAAATAACTTAAGTAACAAGGAGCTACATCCGGTCGCTAACATCCCGTTCGAGTCGGGTTTTGTGGGGTAGCTAGGAGAGACTAAGACCTACTTAAGTTTTACAATATTGCGGGGTGGAGCAGAGGCAGCTCGAAAGGCTCATAACCTTTAGGTCGGGGGTTCGAATCCCTCTCCCGCTACAAATGGCGAGAAAGTTTAGAAAAAAATGCTCTTTAAATTTTCTCATTTAGGTGTAGTAACATGAAGAGATACATCGGATAAAACGTCAAGCTCATAACTTGAAGATCGTAGGTTCAACTCCTGCTCTCGCCACCAAGACCTCGTAACTCAGCTGGCTAGAGTACAACACTTTTAATGTTGGAGTCGTGAGTTCGAGTCTCACCGGGGTCACAAATAAATAAAATAAACCTTTTATGAAATGTAAATATTGCGGAAAGGAATATAGTTCAAAAGGAATAGGAACTCATATCTGGAGAACTCATGGGGAAGGCCAAGAATTTAATCCCAATGTATCAAATAAAAAACCTTGGAATTTAGGATTAAATAAAAATACAGATATTAGAGTTAAAAAAGGGAGCGAAAAACTTTTAGGTAAGGATCCATTTATTAAAGGGAAAATTCATTCGGATGAATCAAAGAAAAAGATGAGTTTAAGTGCAAAAAAAGCATTCGATAAAGGAATACATGCTAATTGGAAATCTAGAAATATTAGAAGTTATCCCGAATTATATTTTGATGAAGTATTGAAAGGATTGGATCTTTTTTCTAAATGCCAAATAGAATATCCTATTAAAAATGGCAAATATCAATATTTTTTAGATTTTTATTTCCCAGAAAAAAATATCAATCTTGAAATAGATGGAAATCAGCATCGATTAAATGATAGAATTATAAGTGATAAAAGAAGGGATTCGTTTTTAGAATCCATAGGAATAAAGGTTTTTAGGATAAAATGGAGAAGTCCAAAAGAAAAAGAGGGTAAACAATATTTAGTGAATAAAATATCTGATTTTTTGGATTTTTATGAAAATGCGGAAGTCGTATAGCGGCTAATATACCAGCTTGCCATGCTGGGGACGGCAGTTCGATTCTGCTCTTCCGCTCAATTGAGAGTGGATCATAAAAGGTAGAATTGGTTGCTGGGGCAATTAATTTTTCCGGTTTATGACGGTCGACTTCGGATGCCCCAGCTGAAGAAGAAGATTCCAGGTGAAAATAAAACCTGGCCTCGTGATTGGGTCTATAGTGTAAATGGATCAACATCCCACTCTTACAAAGTGGAGACGAGAAGTATAATCCCGGTTCGAGTCCGGGTAGACCCACAAATCCATGGCCTCATAGTTCAATGGATAGTAAC
>MWCF01000004.1 GCA_002069855.1 Elusimicrobia bacterium ADurb.Bin231
CTTCATATAGAAATGGAGAATCTAGAAGGAGTTATAATAAGAATATTTGACATAAGACCGTTAATGCTATATCATCAACAAGTATTCTCAAATTATCATTCTATTGATTTTAGTCATTATTCTTCCGGAACTTTTCTGCTAGTTATTACTAATAAATTGGGAATAGTATTATATACGGTAAAAATAGTTAAAATATAAATTGCGGGGTGGAGCAGTGGTAGCTCGCGAGGCCCATAACCTCGAGGTCGGGGGTTCGAGTCCATCTATCGCAACAAATCGCGGAAGAGTGAAACGGAGCGGTAACAATGGGTGGAAGATATAGATGCTTCTGTCCGGGTTTACCGAATCATAATAGGCTCATAACCTATTGATATTGGGTTCGACTCCCATTTCCGCTACTAATACCGTCGTGCCAGAGTGGACAATCGGAGAGGGCTCATATCCCTTGGCATTTATGTCTCGCAGGTTCGAATCCTGCCGACGGTACTGCGGCTTTTTCGCCTCGCCTTTAAGATATATAGAATAAAACCATAATGTCAAGACGGGAGAAAAAGAAATATCATTTTCTTTATAAAACTACTAATTTATTAAATGGGAAGTTTTATATTGGAGTCCATTCAACGGATAACTTAGATGATGGTTATCTAGGTTCTGGAAGGATCTTAAGATATTCTATTCGTAAATATGGAATAGAAAATTTTAAAATTGAAAGATTAGAGTTCTTTGAAGATAAAGAAAAACTTTTTAAAAGGGAAAAAGAAATGGTTAATGAATCTTTTTTGAAAAACCCTTTATGTATGAATATAATGATCGGGGGAAAAGGAGGAAATAACGGAAAAGGAGAAAAATGGTATAAAGAACATATCAATTTGATGCTTCAAGCTCAATGGAAAGATCCAAAATTTATTGAAGAACACAAAAAACGATGCTCAAAAAATTTAAAAGGATCTCCTAATTCATCAAGGTTTAAAGGGAAAAAACATTCTGATGAAACTATATTACAAATGAGAAATACCCACCATTTAAACGGAGATCAAAAAGGAACTAAAAATTCTCAGTTTGGAACATGCTGGATTCATAATGACAAAGAAAATAAAAAAATAAAAAAATCAGATATAGATCTTTATCCAGGATGGGTTCAAGGTCGAAAAATGAAATTTCAAGAAATAACTTAAGTAACAAGGAGCTACATCCGGTCGCTAACATCCCGTTCGAGTCGGGTTTTGTGGGGTAGCTAGGAGAGACTAAGACCTACTTAAGTTTTACAATATTGCGGGGTGGAGCAGAGGCAGCTCGAAAGGCTCATAACCTTTAGGTCGGGGGTTCGAATCCCTCTCCCGCTACAAATGGCGAGAAAGTTTAGAAAAAAATGCTCTTTAAATTTTCTCATTTAGGTGTAGTAACATGAAGAGATACATCGGATAAAACGTCAAGCTCATAACTTGAAGATCGTAGGTTCAACTCCTGCTCTCGCCACCAAGACCTCGTAACTCAGCTGGCTAGAGTACAACACTTTTAATGTTGGAGTCGTGAGTTCGAGTCTCACCGGGGTCACAAATAAATAAAATAAACCTTTTATGAAATGTAAATATTGCGGAAAGGAATATAGTTCAAAAGGAATAGGAACTCATATCTGGAGAACTCATGGGGAAGGCCAAGAATTTAATCCCAATACATCAAATAAAAAACCTTGGAATTTAGGATTAACTAAAAATACAGATATTAGAGTTAAAAGGGGGAGTGAAAAACTTTTAGGTAAGGACCCATTTATTAAAGGAAAAATTCATTCGGATGAATCCAAGAAAAAGATGAGTTTAAGTGCAAAAAAAGCATTTGATAAAGGAATACATGCTAATTGGAAATCCAGAAATATTCGAAGTTATCCCGAATTATATTTTGATGAAGTATTGAAAGAATTGAATATTTTTTCTAAATGCCAAATAGAATATCCTATTAAAAATGGTAAATATCAATATTTTTTGGATTTTTATTTTCCAGAAAAAAATATCAATTTAGAAATTGATGGAAATCAGCATCGATTAAATGATAGAATTATAAGTGATAAAAGAAGGGATTCGTTTTTAGAATCCATAGGAATAAAGGTTTTTAGGATAAAATGGAGAAGTCCAAAAGAAAAAGAGGGTAAACAATATTTAGTGAATAAAATATCTGATTTTTTGGATTTTTATGAAAATGCGGAAGTCGTATAGCGGCTAATATACCAGCTTGCCATGCTGGGGACGGCAGTTCGATTCTGCTCTTCCGCTCAATTGAGAGTGGATCATAAAAGGTAGAATTGGTTGCTGGGGCAATTAATTTTTCCGGTTTATGACGGTCGACTTCGGATGCCCCAGCTGAAGAAGAAGATTCCAGGTGAAAATAAAACCTGGCCTCGTGATTGGGTCTATAGTGTAAATGGATCAACATCCCACTCTTACAAAGTGGAGACGAGAAGTATAATCCCGGTTCGAGTCCGGGTAGACCCACAAATCCATGGCCTCATAGTTCAATGGATAGTAAC
>MWCF01000005.1 GCA_002069855.1 Elusimicrobia bacterium ADurb.Bin231
AGATGATAAATGGGAAACAGAATATATAACCAATTTGAAAAAATACCCTTATGCTATTATCAAGATACCATTTCTCGAATTTTGGATATATACGAGGCATCACGGATTTCCTTCCCCTTTGCTAGATTGGAGTGCTTCGCCATACATAGCAGCTTTTTTTGCCTTTGAGGATCAATTAACAAAAGCTGGCAACATAGCGATATATGCATATTTTGAACCTATTGAAACTTCAAGTGATAGTGACAATCCTAGTCGGATTCGCATTATTGGGGAGCCTGGATTAAGAACACACGAGAGACATTATCTACAGCAATCTTGGTACACACTTGCATATCTAACGGATGAACCAAATAACAAACATGTTATAAGTGATTACAACAATCTTTTTCTGAAAGAAGAGTATGTCTTTGTTAAAATAATTATTCCTAAATCGCAAGGAATTCAAGCTTTAACCTATCTTCACGAACACAATATTAATAATTTTAGTCTTATGCATTCAGAGGAATCACTATTAAAAACAATGGCTTTTAAATTATTAACAATCTAACAAGACGCTGCAACCACGCCAGCATTTGTCCATTAGCTCGTTGTGCAGCAGAACAGGAGAATTAATATGATCCAAACCGTAATAACACCAGCCTCAGGAAAGCGATTGATTGCAAAATCGCTTGTCAATCACCCGGCAATCCGTATGGCATTTCAATCTGGAACTGTAGTGATTGTAGCAGGAACAACCAATGGATATGTGGCTGAGGAGCTGCTTCACGCATATGGTACTGGGACCGAATTTTCGCGCAAGCGTTTTTTTCGCGGAATTACGCTACCACATTATGAGAAGACGACTGATTCCGGTCGGTTGCCAGATGAAAGTCAGTTTCCCGGTGATGTTATTATCCAGAAAGGCATTTGGCAGAAGGGAAAAACCATATTTGAAGTGGTTGATGATTTGAATGAAGGTGATGTTATACTTAAGTGGGCAAATGCTGTTGATCTTGTGCGCAAACAGGCAGGTATCCTAATCGGTCACCCCAAAGGCGGTACTATTGTTGCGGCATTACAGGCAGTAGTAGGTAGGCGTGTGCGCCTTATTCTTCCTGTTGGACTTGTGAAGCGTGTGTCAACAGATTTGAACAGTATTGCCGCCTTATTGAACATGCCGGGTGCAAGCGGAGTACGGATGCTTCCTGTATTAGGAGAAGTTATAACGGAACTGGAAGCACTCACAATCCTAACAGGAGCACGAGTGGAATTGGTTGCTGCAGGCGGAGTTTCCGGCGCAGAAGGCGCTGTATTGCTGATTATTTCAGGAACATCTGAACAAGAGGAGTCTGCCAAGTTGGTGTTGACCGAAGTGTGCAGGGAACCAATTTTTGCCTTGTAGTAAAGAGCGTAGTAATAGGGAACTCTTTTTGTTTTGTTGAATAATGACAAGAAAAAAAGAAGAATATTTTTTCCAGGGGACTGATAATAGATTATCCCTTATTATTGTGTCATTTAATAGTTTTGGGGTTAGAAAAAATATATTCAACGAACAGACCGATTACTAATATTTTTTAGTTCATGTTGAAACTGTATTGGAAACAATAAAAGCTAAAGTGTATGCCAGCCCGTAAGGCAGTTTAGTTTGTTTAAACCAATTTAAAATTGGCTTTCAAAACAAATCGAGTTGGCTGGCACCCGGGCGCTTTTTCGGCGGCCATATTTCAAAGTTAAGCAATTCGTCTTTTATTTTATCTACGAAAACGCTTTTCCGTTGCAATAACAGCCGGCCATTGAATGTACGCTTGCCTGCATAAGACAAAAAGAGGTTTTCTTTCGTCCTTGTTATACCCACATAGAAAAGCCGTTTTTCTTCCTCAAGTTCTTCTCCGCTCTTTCTGCCGAAAAGTTCGAACGGTATTATGCCCTGCTCGCAGCCAGGTATAAATACTGTCCTGAATTCGAGCCCTTTGGCTGCATGCAGAGTCATCAGTGTAACCGCCTCGACTTTTTCGTTATAATCGTCTATGCTTCTTCGCAGCGCTATGGATTTGAAAAAATTATCGTATCCGTATGCAATATCGGATGTCAAAGTTTTAAGTTTTGATATATCCTGTTCGGATATGTCTTCACCTTCCAGCAGGGAAATCAGTATATTCGATACAGGTTGCTTTTCCATTATCATTTTTTGTATCCTGCTGTGTGCCGGGGATTGTCCCTTGCATTTCCTGTAATATATTTTTTTGAACGAAGCGATTGCAGTTTTTACCGGTTCCATATTAAAAAACGGTTCTGCAGATATAACCTGGTATGCTATTCCATGGTTGCAAAGAGCGACTATTATCGGCTCGAACATATGTGTCGTGCGGCACAGTATTGCAAAGTCCGAGAAACTTTCAGTTCCCTGTTTCGCTGTCCCGTCGCTCATTCTGCTTTCGAATGAGAAACTTCTTGTTCCGCCTATCATATTTTCTATTTTTGACGCTATCCAGTCTGCCTCACTATTTTCGGTTTCACATTTTTGAATATGTATCTTTATATTCGATGGACAACCGGAGAAATCGTTGCTTTTTTCAAGCACGTCTGTGCCTGCCTTTATTATATTATCAGGCATCTGAAACTATTTTTTAATCGGATTACACCGGTTGCCGGGTATTCCTTCTTAAACAGTTCTATGAATTTTATATCCGAACCCCTGAACCCGTATATGGACTGGTTCGGATCTCCGATAACGAAAATGTTCGCATTTATCTTTCCTGCAAGCAGGGTTATCAGTTCATACTGCCGCGCATTTATATCCTGGTATTCGTCTATCAGGATCCATTTGTATTTTTCCCTGTATTCATCGAGTATCTCCGGGGCATTTCCGAATAGCATCGCAGGCAGGTAAATAAGGTCGTCGAGATCGAATGCGTTTTCATATTGTATTTTTGCGTTATACTCGTTGAAAATCTGTTCGTGTTCGCGTGAACTGTACTGCCATATTAGCCCTTGTTTGAAATTTCGGATTGCCCGTAATGCTGTTGTTACTGCTTTTTTATTTTTTATAAGTTCTGCAATTATTTCCCTGCTCTCTACTTCGTCAATAAGGTTGAAATTACGTGTCCTACCTACTTTTTCGAAATATTTTTCGAGTATAGATAATCCGAGCCCATGGAATGTAGAGATAAACACCTTGCAGTACGGGATTTTATCTTCCAGCCGGTCCCTCATTTCTTTCGCTGCCTTGTTCGAAAATGTCAGGCACAGTATATTTGTTTGGGATATATTTTTTTCGTTGACCATATATGCGACCCGTTCTGTCAACACCCTCGTTTTCCCGGAACCCGGTCCTGCGAGCACCATGCATTGCCCTTCGAAGTGTAGTATCGCCTGTTCCTGCTCATCTGTAAGTTTGGCTATTGCTGCCGTATGATCCGGTTTATTGCATAGTGATACGGATTTCTTTTCTTTTTTGAAATCGTTTATCGCGAATTCTTTCTTCCGTTCATCCGGTGTTTCGAATGGAAACAGCGCAGCACCTGAATTGACAAGTTCGTTTTTTTCGAAGACCTTTATCCTTCCGAATTC
>MWCF01000006.1 GCA_002069855.1 Elusimicrobia bacterium ADurb.Bin231
TCGATAATTATTTTTAAAATTATCAGCTGCCTGCATGCTGTCTGTAAATTCAGTAATTCTGTATCCGGCACTTCTCAAAATGCTCGACAATGATTTGACGATTGCGTGCTCATCATCTACTAGCATAATTCTTTCAATGCCGGGGAGCAGGGCGTTTTCATTCGATTCCGATTCATTTAAAGCATTGGCGGCTGCAGGGATAATAATGTTGAATGCCGTGCCTTTGTCTGGTTCGCTATAGACGGTTATTATTCCGCCGATACTATGAATTATTCCATGCGCAACAGACAATCCGAGACCGGTTCCTTTTCCGTTAGTTTTTGTTGTAAAAAATGGATCAAATATATGATCCAGAATTTCGGGTGGAATTCCGCATCCGCTGTCTGAAATGCTTATTATAATGTGTTTACCTGGATTGCAGCCGGGATGATTTTCCGCAAAGAGTCTGTCTATAATTATGTCATCAATTTCTATTTTGATTATTCCATGGCTGTTTCCTATGGCATGTATTGCATTAGTGCAGAGGTTTACCATTACCTGATGTATCTGTATCGGATCAGCCATTATTGCCGTTTCGCTTTCAAGTTTGGTTTCAATTGAAATTTCTGCGGGCGTTGTTGCGCGAATTAGTTTAATTACTTCTTCTGCTATTGTTTTCGGTATAACTGTGCGCAATTCGGGTTTTGTGTGACGGCTGAAAGTTAGTATCTGACTTACAAGATCTCCG
Organism: Elusimicrobia bacterium ADurb.Bin231; assembly: GCA_002069855.1. Taxonomy (GTDB): domain Bacteria; phylum Elusimicrobiota; class UBA8919; order UBA8919; family MWCF01; genus MWCF01. The sequence continues at coordinate 728 of MWCF01000006.1, forward strand.
GCACGTTTTGCGGCTTTTTCAAGTTCCTGCAGATATATTTTTGCTTCATCAGGTTTATCAAGTGTAAGAAGAGTTAAATCAATAAATCCGTAAATACCTGTCAGAATGTTGTTGAAGTCATGAGCAATTCCGCCTGCGAGTGTGCCTATAGCTTCGATCTTCTGAGCCTGATTTATACGTTTTTCCTGAATTATATCATTGGTAATATCTCTTCCGAATTCGAGGTATCCGAATACAATACCTTTATTGTCTTTTACCGGTATAATTGTTATTTCAAATATTGTATCTTCATGCTCATTTTTTTTCTGACTAATCTTTCCTGTCCATAACGCTCCGCTGTCAAGCTTCTGCCATATTTCCTCTTCGGTGGTATTGGTTACTCCGGCAAATGCCGGGTCTGTGCCTATAAGTTCGCCGATGGTCTTTCCGCAAAAATCTGCCGCCGAAGGATTCGCGAAAATTATTTTTTTGTCGGAACCTATACCGAGAACAAATTCATTGGTGTGGATAATAAACTGACGGAGTATGCTGACAAACTTTTCGACAGGAGAGCTGATTCTTTTTGAAAAGAATACTATTGAAATAACTGCTATGCCGGCAAAAATAAAGGCGATAAACATTATGTCCATCAGCATCTCGTTTACAGGCTTCATGATTTCGTCGCGGTTCTGGGTGAAAATGATGAACCAGTTTTTTGTTTTAAGCGGTGCGAATCCGGCGATTTTCTCGGTTTCTCGGAATGTATAATCGCCGGCAAGTGGTTTCTTTTCTTTCAGCCAGGTGGAAATATGATTCATGCCCGGTTCAGAGTTTATATTAACGGACATAACCAATTCCTGATTCGGATGAATTATGGCCATACCTTCATCATTGATAATAAACGGGTATCCGGTTTTCCCCAGTTTTATATTGTTCATTTTTGAGCTGATAGCGCTTAATTCATGCGTTATCGCAATCATGCCGATAAATTCATTGTTGCGCTTTATGGGAGCTGCTGTGATCAGCATCGGAATGCCAGTCCACTTCGAACTTGAAGGACCGCGTATAAATATCGGATCGCTAACGTTTGCCGTGCCCTGTTTTGCAGCTATAAAATATTTTCTATCTGAAAGATTGAGGCCGATACGTACTCCTTCAGGTAAATCAACTTTAATAATTCCGTTTTTGTCTGTAATGAAAAATGAAATATAATCATGCCCCATTTCTTTAAACATTGATGAAAGATTCTCTTCAAGTTTGACATATTCTCCTGAATCAAGTTCGTTGACGATATGTTTGTCGGCGGCAATTGCCGATATTATTTTTAATTCGCTTGAAAGTGAGTTGTCGACCAGTGTAGCCAGATCTTTTGCGATGAGAGCTGATTTTTCTTTGCTCTGGTTTACTAAGTCATTTGAAAGCCTGGTATAAAGAAGTACGGCTGTAATGACAAAGGGAATCAGGACGGAGACTGTGCCGCCGATTATTATGCTTCGCTGAAGCGAAATGTTAGATAAAAATTTAACCGGCTTCCGGCTGCGCCATGCCATACATTATACCTTTTTAGATAAAGCTGATAAGATAATAATTCAATTTATCGCATTAATCAATTATATTATTGCTTCAGTTTGAATCATCCTGAACTGATAAATAATAGAACTGTTTGAGGCATTAATCTTTCCAATGCTCATGTGATCTCTAAAATCCGTTTTATTGACTGCACTTTGCTTTTGGGATAAAAATTTAAATTGCGTTGAAGGAAGAAGCAGGTATTTAAACAGAATAAATAATCTCTGGATTAAACCAATAGTTCCGGCAAGAAAGCTTGTTTGTTCACGTTATATTAAAGTAAAGGGATTGATATAAGTTTCAATCTTTCGGCAGAAAAATTCTCTTACCTTCTGAAATACTTTCTTCGCCGATTACTTTTATTATTACTGCATTATCGTAATAGTCTTCAATCAGCCCCGGATATTCTTTTACCATTCCGAGTATGCAGTCGGAAAGACCGTCGTTTACGGTTTTCTGAATGTCTTCAAAGCATTTTCTGTTGACCGCCGGACAGTTGGGAGAAACGGCAATGACGACTTTGCCGGCAAAACGCATTACGTAAAACGGCCAGATGGCACATTCAAACGGATGATGTTTAAGTTCGCAGCCTTTATTTTCTATTAAAAACGGACAAACTGTTTTACCTTCAGAATTTTTTTCAGAAGATTTTAATTGAAATAGATTTTCTTTTCGATTATATGTAATTCCTTCTTTCCGGATGTTTTTAAATTCTGTTTCTGTAAGAATGGGCAGATGCGACGGATCTGTAAATTTGCAGCATTTGTCAGGGCATTTGCTGCAGTCCTCGGGTGAGAGCAGATTTTTAAGCATATGTATAACCCTTTTTAAAAAATATCCGTTTGAATATAAAAGTCAAGAGAGTTTTAAAATTAGCTTGAAGAATTAATGCACGCTTGAAGTATCGTAATACTTATTGTTTGGAGTTGTGATGAAATTCGGATTAACTTATGACCTCAGAGATGATTACCGCAAGCTCGGCTACAGCGACGAAGAGACGGCTGAGTTCGATAAAGAGGATACTATATATGCGATAGAATCGGCTATTAAAGCGGCGGGTTTTAAAACCGAACGCATAGGAAATATATTTGCACTGGTTGAATTTCTTTCAGCCGGAAAAACTTCCGACATGGTTTTTAATATAGCAGAAGGAATGTACGGCGCTGGACGGGAAGCTCAGATTCCGGCTCTTCTTGACGCTTACCGCGTGGATTATGTATTTTCGGATACTGTTATTCTTGCTTTAACGCTTCATAAGGCGCTTACCAAAAAAGTTATACGCGATTCGCATATTCCGACGGCAGATTTTTTCTGTGTTTATGATATAACAGATCTTGAAAAAATGCACCTTCATTATCCTCTTTTTGCCAAACCTGTTGCGGAAGGTACGGGTAAGGGAATTGGTTCGGCTTCCTTTATAGAGGACAGGGAGCAGCTTGAAAGTGCAGTTGCGTTTCTTCTTGAAAAATTTAATCAGCCGGTGCTAGTTGAAGAATATCTTCCGGGAAGGGAATTTACTGTAGGCATAACCGGCACCGGTAAAAATGCCGAAGTTATCGGC
>MWCF01000007.1 GCA_002069855.1 Elusimicrobia bacterium ADurb.Bin231
AAATGTTGATACTTGTACCTCATATATTGTATCATTAGGATTTGTCGTAGTATCACTCCACTTCACCTCTATGCTTGTGTTTGTTATAGCTCCGTAACTCAACCCGTTCGGCTGTGAACATAAGGTCACTTTTGATAATGGCGATAAGTTAGTATATGCCGCAACTCCACCTCCGTTTATTGCTGCCACTCTGCTGTAATATGTTGTGTTGGGTATCAATGGCACTGTTGTATATGTGCGCATTGTGTTGTTTATGTACAATTCATTTACTTCTGTATCAATCAACTCCCTGTCGAATACCTTTACCTCATCTATACTGCCCTTGAAATAACTTGGCACATTTTCTGGTTTGCTTCCGCTTACATATGTTGTCCAATACATAGGAACATTGCCGGCACCTGTGTATGTTTTGTTTGTGCTTGAAGCATATAGAGTTCCATCTATGTATAATTTAGTTCCATTAACCGGACTGTATGTCAATACCGCATTTACCCAACTGCCAAACCTGTTGTCTGTATGCGTTATCTGCGCTCCGCCTGGTACACTCGCTACTAACTGCCCGCTGTTGTTGATATTCAGTAACCCTGTGTTCCAGCCCTCACCCGGAGGTGTGTTCGTTAACCCGAATATCGGGCCTCCTGTGTTGTCACACTTGTATATCGCCTGTATGCTGAATGCTGTATTGCTTATCCCTATCCAGTTGCCTATCGGCGCGGAAAGAACATCGCTTGTACCATTGAAACTTAATGCCTTGCCTGATACATCATTCCTGTCTGTTGTCCATTTTGTGGCTGCCCACGCAGGACTCATTTCTAATCCTGTATTGATAAATCCGTATGTCTTTAATGTAACGTCTTCAGGTAAATATGCCCATAAGTATGCCTTGTTATTCAAATTCGCCGCGCTAAATACCTGCCAACTGCTATCTTCTGGCGCCTTGAAATATAATATCACTCCGTCATTCTCCGTATCTTTCTCATGCCGCACTATTATCCTGTGATACCCACGCGATAAGTTCAGTTCCCCATTATGTGTCTGATCATTACTAAAACTGTGCTCTCCATACCAACTTGCCACTACATGGCCATCCACTTGTACTTCTACAGCACCGCTCCCATCTATCGCAAATTGCCATTTGCCCTCCTTCGCTGACAAGACCTCCATCCATGCGGTAAAATAATGCCCTATGTAGTCCTCGTTTGATTGTAATGGTATGTTGATTTCATTCCTCAAATCTTTGTACTTTAATGTGCTGTATGTGTATTCATTCCTTAACTCGTTTGTCCATCCCGGATGGCCGCTCTTGCTCGCATACCGCGCATACAGTATCTTGCCAAATGAGTATATACTACCATTCAATCCATATCCGCTGCTGTCATACGCTATCCCGCCTACGCCTTCGTCTATATGCCAGTTGTTACGCAAATTTGGCACCTTCAGCGTTGATACGCTGTATATCGTACCGCCGAAATTTGATAACTCGCTGAATTGCGGTATATATGCCGTATTATCAGGATTGTTGTTGCTGTCTAACCACATCACCCGTATGCCTGTTGACATTACCATATTATACTCTATGCCTGTACCTGCGCTCACACCGGTATATGCGCTTAATATCGTGCCTGTAGATAAATTACCTGCCACGTCTTTATATACCAAAGTCTTTTTATATTGGGTGTTCGGCTTTAATCCGGTCTCCTCCAATATCCGACTGCCCCATGTTATTCCGTTATCATATGAATACGGAGTGTCATCTACACCGCTTGCTCCTGCTGTCACTTCCACAGCTGTCCATGTTAAACTGCTGTCACTGTTTGCTACTCCATTCCCTTGCGGCGGATTCGGACTAAATGAACCTTTGTCTAATTTGTATGTGAATAGCACACTACTACCCCAGTTACCTGCGTCATCCTTTGCCTTTATTCTGAAATAGTATATCCCGCTTTCTTGCGGAGTTGTTAAATCATAATAAGCATTAGTTGTGTCTATATCTTCATCCGGCTCTGTGTCGGCTTCTCCGTATGTATAACTATACCCCGCAACCGGACTCGCGCTCCCTGGCGCATTCCAGTGAAAATATGGAGTGTCATGGCCCGTCCATAAATCGTCTTCAACTACTCCTGGCTCCGTTGCCCCAAATGTGCAATTAACTGCGCTTATATCCGGCTTTGTAGTGTCTACCTTCACTATACGGGAAACTGAGTACTCGCTCCAGTCGCCATAGTTGTCTTTTGTCTTTACCCGCCAATACCATGTGCCTTCAGCAATAGGTGATCCCGGTGACCATGAGCAACTGCCCCCTATACCTGTAGAAAATGATACCTCTCCGCTTGTGTAATTAATACTTCCAAAATTAGAATCATTGTCTATATCCACTTTGTACCCGCTTTGTGTGTTACCTTCGTCAGGGTCATTGAATATCCATGTGAATGTGGTAGCATTTACCCAGATGTTGTTAGCAGGCGCTGATAAAGTAGGCGCTGTCATGGCATTAGGATTGTAATATATAGTTATATCCTCCACACTCGGGGTAGCAGCTGGATTCGTTGTCGTAAATGTCGACATCCATTGTACATACCTATATCTTTCAGGTAAATTCGGCTCAACTCCACGGCTGACATTTACCCATGCAGGCAAAGCATCATTTATGCCGAAACTGTTTGCTGATGCCCTGACAGCGACATTAAAAGTGGTATTTGAAGGCTGGGAAGACGGATTCCATGTTATTGTAGAAACCCTTGTTGAAGGAGAATTTGTGTTATAGACATTTGATTTGTAAGTGGCATACAACCCTGCAGGATAATGATTGGGAAATGTACCAGCAGCATAAGAAGGAGAAGTTGTGCCTGATACTGAACCATAACTTAAACATATCCTTCCATTACTCCCGGCTCCGCCATTACCTCCACATCCATTATTACTTCCGCCTCCGCCGCCTCTTGCCACTACGCGACCAAAACCTACAGTTAATGAATTTGCCTGAAGATAAATACTGCCTCCTGCACCTCCACCTCCACCACCCATGCCACACCCACTTCCGCCGCCGCCATTTGAACCACCACCACCATCACTATAAATATATCCTGAGATAGAAATAGTTTTAGCAGCAATAAATACTATGCCGCCGCCATAACCCCCATTACCACCGTAACAGCCATCTTCATCATGACCACCTTCACCGCCAGCACCGCCAAAATACAATTTGGTTAATGTAGTGTTACCTATAGCACTACCACCATTACCTCCACAGTGACTACCACTACTCCCGCCACCGCCGCCGGTACTGGCATGACCACCGCCACCACCACCGCCAGCATCCTGAGTCCCGCAACCACCACCCGCTCCATTTGCATACGCATCACAGTAAGTACCTATGCCTTCAGAACTAGCAGCGCCTTCACCATCATAGCCATGGGTATTTCTCACACAAGAGCCGTGATCAAAACTCCTGTAACCCCTGCTGGATTGATTTATATTGCCGCTTATACTTACAGTACCCTTTGCTCTGAAAACAACAAGCCCGTATTGAGCGCCGTTCCAGTTATTGGAATACAAAGACCCGGTTATTGTCACATTATTCCAGTTAGGAACACGCTGAACATTTATTTTCTGACCTGTCAAAGTAGCATTAGAAGTGGTAGCGCCATAAATCTTTTGAACATTTGATGTAAAATAAATTGTGTTTCCTGAAATATTTCTTACCCGTAAAAACTCATAGTTTCCGACATTCCCATAATATGAACCATTGCCTTGCATATTTATCAAAATAACTTCGTTGCCTGCCACAATACCACTTGGAGCGGCAGAACAAGTAACATAATTTGCTCCTATGGCATTAACATAATAATTTACACCATATGATGAGTTTATATTTGTGTTTCCTAAAGACACATCACCGTCTGCGCCTGTACCGCTATAATCAAGAGTGACTTTTGCTCCTGTGCCTGTTCCAGATAAGAGTGTAGCAGAATAAGAGCCGTCATTAAAATCAGCATCAGTTGTCTCTGTCCATGTCGCAGTTATACCCCAAAATGCGTCGTAAAACCTTAACAACACAAGTCCTATTATCAATATAGGCATAAGTGTTTTTTTGATTACGCGCAATTTACGGAATAGCCAAGATAGTGGAATTACTAATCTCTTTATTTGTATCATCTCACATCTCCTTAAAAATTAAATAATTTTAAAAATAATTTCCTGCTTTATGTAAAAAATATTAGGATAATATAAACAATCCTTTATTGTTTAAGCATTTCTGTCCAGTCGTCATAATCTCCTGACAGATAATAGGCAACTTTATAACCAATACGGTATAATTCTTCTACAACCTTACGAGCGGCATCTTTTTCGCCATAAAAAAATATTTCTTTTTCTTTGGGAAATCTTTCATAAGCAACTCCCCCTGCTGTTGTCTTTTCAAAAAGTTCTGAAGGTTGAATATTTAAGGCCCCCTGTATATGTCCTTTTTCGTATTCTTCCTTTGTTCTTAAATCAATTATATAAAAATTGGTATTTATCTCCTCGGGATGATAAAGAATACGAGAATGCAATATTTCTATTGAAACCATTTGATTATTAATACCGCTTTCGACATCAGAAACGATATGAAGATTCGTAGCGGCCCTTGTCAAATCTGCAAATACCGGATAACCCGCATTTTTGTATTTGATGAAAGGTTCAGATAGATAAAATACATTTTTATACCCCAGTTTCTTCAACTTATCTGCGGCGAATTTGGCTGTAGAAGCATCAGAGCCGCAATGACAGTATGTTATAAACATATCAGCCTCCGGCAAGTTATTATGGTCGCGTTCCATATTTTCTATTGATATATTTATCGCACCTTCAATATGTTCAATATCATAGGCACTGGAATGCGCAATATCAATCAACACATAGTTCTTATCGGAAGATGTTTGTATTTCTCTTAACTTTTCAATTGATATCTTACCCGCATCATTTAGATTATCCGCAGCAAAACAATATCCTGTTATTTGAAAAAGTGTACAAAGTAACAATATGCTTAAATTCTTCATTTTTCTTCCTCCTATTTTTTAACAGCCATAAAATCATCATTGCGTTTAAATACCATCTCTTTCATAATATATTATACTAAAAAGTTGTGAATTTTTTGTGAACTTTTTATTTTTTTTTATTTTTCAAAAAAAGGGAAAGATTTATTACAAAACAAACAGCCACTCAATAAAATGGTATTGTTTATTGTAATATTTTACCAGCCGGATACTACTTTATTAGCAGCCATTTCTATTGCTTTTAACATAGCGCGGGATTTATTAAGAGTTTCTTCATACTCTTTTTCAGGCACAGAATCAGCAACTATTCCAGCTCCGGCCTGAATATAAGCATGTTTGCCTTTAACAATGATTGTTCTGATATTTATAGCAAAATCCATATTCCCGCGATAATCAAAATATCCCACAGCTCCGGCATAAAGTCCTCTTCGCGTGGGTTCAAGTTCTTCGATTATCTGCATTGCCCTGATTTTAGGAGCGCCTGAAACGGTACCAGCAGGAAAAGTTGCTTTAAACAAATCAAATGAGGATATATTTTTATTCAATACTCCGGAAACTTCTGAAACTATATGCATAACATGGGAATATCTCTCTACTATCATAAATTTTTTCAATTTGACGCTGCCGAAATTGCATACCTTGCCGAGATCATTTCTGCCGAGATCAACAAGCATCAGATGCTCTGCCAGTTCTTTTTCGTCATTCAAAAGATCAGATTGAAGTTTTTTATCTTCCGATAAATCTCTTCCGCGCGGACGGGTGCCTGCTATGGGCCGCAATACTGCGGTCCCGTTTTCAAGTCGGACGAGAATTTCAGGAGAAGCACCGATTATTTTCAAATCGCCGAAATTGAAATAATACATATACGGAGAGGGATTCAATATTCTCAAAGCCCTGTAAATTTCAAATGTGTCTCCGTCATATTCGGCATGTAATCTTTGCGATAAAACTGCTTGAATAATATCCCCGTCTTTTATGTACCTCTTTGCTTTTATAACTGATTTTTCAAATTCTTTTTTGGTTGTGTTGGATTTTACCGGACTCATTGAAGATCGCTTTGTGGTAATCATTATAGGCTGTTTGAGAGCGTTTATTGTATTTTCTATATCTCGGCAGGCGGCCATGTAGGAGGTTTTTTCATCCGGAAGAACAAGACGGATAATTTTAATTTTGTTTTTCAGATGATCAAAAGCAAGAACAACTTTCGGAAATACGAAAATCAATTCCGGAAGATCTATCCCTTCTTTTTGTATATTACCGATACTCTCTATTTTTTTTACATATTCATAAGCGATGCATCCTATCGCCCCGCCGGATAAACGGGGAAGCGAAGAATCTTCAGATATAAGTTGAATTTTCGCTATACAAGATTTAAGAGTTTCCAGCGGATCTTGAGATCGGAATGTCTTTTTGCTCGGTTTTCTTTGTTTTATGCCGCTAAATTTTGTGAGTGTAACATTATTCCCTTTGCTTTGAAAAACCATAAAAGGTTTAATAGCGAGAAATGAATACCTGGCAAATTTTTCTTCCCCTTCAATACTCTCCAATAGGCAGGAATAAGGTTCCAAACCAAGTTTGAGATATGCGGATACAGGTGTTTCTCCGACAGCTGAAATTTCCTTCCACATTTCAACTGCTTTTCCGCTCTTTATAAGATCTTGAAATATTTGTTTTGTCGGATGATACGCATTCATACAAACAACCTCTCAAAGATATTGTGTTTATGCTGGAAAAATATTATTACATACGCATAAAAATTAGCAATCTTTCATTTTGTTTTTTTATAAATTTTTTCAGGGTCAAACAATTTCTTGCCTATAGTCTTTCCGGCATCAGTTCTAAAGAAACAAGTTTCATATCCTGTATGGCATGCCGCACCTTTAGGTTCTACCAGAATAAGAAGAGCGTCGCTGTCGCAATCAACCAGTATTTTTTTGACTATTTGAACATTCCCGGATTCTTCGCCTTTCATCCAAAGTTTTTTCCTGCTTCTTGAATAGAACCATGTCTTTTTTGTTTCCTGTGTTTTTTTAAATGATTCCGCATTCATATACGCAAGCATTAACACCTTGCCTGTTTTTTCATTCTGCACTATAGCAGGAATTAAACCGTTTTTATCAAATTTCAATGTCATAATTTTACCCTTATGCCTTTCTTTGAAAGATATTGTTTTAATTTTTTTATTGTAATTTTCCTATAATGAAAAAGCGATGCTGCAAGCACAGCATCAGCCTTCCCTTTTTTAATAGCATCGTAGAAATGTATTAATTTACCGGCGCCGCCGGAAGCGATTACCGGAATATTTACCGCTTCAGATACCGCCTTTGTCAGATCAACGTCATAACCGTCCTTTGTCCCGTCTTTATCCATACTGGTCAAAAGTATCTCTCCTGCTCCGAGACGCTCCGCTTTTTTTGCCCATTCAACTGCATCCAAACCTGTAGGAGTCCTGCCCCCGTAAGTATATACTTCCCAATGAGAACCCGCTTTGTTTTTTTGAGACGCTGATTTTTTAGCGTCTATAGCAACAACGATACATTGACTTCCGAATAGTAATGAAGATTTGCGAATAAAAGAGGGATTTTCAACTGCCGCGGTATTCATTGAAACCTTATCTGCGCCGGCTTTAAGAAGGTTCCGGATATCCGAAATATTTTTTATCCCGCCGCCGACAGTCAGAGGCATAAATACCTTTTCAGCGGTTTTCTTTACCACATCTATAATGATATTCCTTTTTTCATACGAAGCAGTAATATCAAGAAAAACTATTTCATCCGCGCCGTCGTCATTATATCTCTGCGCAATTTCCACAGGATCTCCGGCATCGCGCAGATTGATGAATTTTGTGCCTTTCACGACCCTTCCGTTATTGACATCCAAACAAGGTATTATTCGTTTCGTAAGCATATTAAACATAGCAAAATCGCGCTTTCATTCATCTGAGTATCTTCTTTATGCCGTGGCGCGTATTATTTGCATTCCTCCTTCACGATATATATGGCATCCTCCAGTTTTATGGATCCGGTATAAAGCGCTTTTCCTATTATCATTCCGACCACGCCGCAACTTTCAAGTTTACAAATTTTTCTGACATCATCAGATGTTGAAACACCGCCTGAAGCGATTACGGATAATCCGCTGCGGCATAATCTTTTAATCCCTTCTATGTTGGCACCTCTCATCATACCGTCTTTCATTATATCTGTCATAATTATTTCTTTGATACCTATATCCTGCATTGTTTTTGCAAATTCCAGAGCGTCATGATTGGTCTTTTCCTTCCATCCGCCTATAGCAATTTTGTCATCCAAAACATCAATGGCAAGTATTATTTTATCATTGTGTTTAGCCACTGCCTCTTTTAGCATACAGAGATTAAACACCGCTGACGTTCCTATGATAATCTTGTTTATTCCGATAGATACAAGTTTATCCACAGTTTCAAGTTTCCGGACGCCGCCGCCGAATTCTATTTCAACAGACGTTTCCATGCGGATTTTTTCGACTAACGTCAAATTTTGAGGCGCGCCTACGAAAGCGCCGTCGAGATCAACTATATGTATCCTTTTGATCCCTTTAGTCTGAAACATTTTCGCTATAAAAACAGGATCTTTGGAAAATATTGTTTCAGCTTCAAGTTTTCCCTGAGTAAGCATAACACAATTGCCGCCTCTGATATCAATTGCCGGTATAATCTGCATAATTCCTCAATAATTTTAATCCTTTATTCTGGCTTTTTTCCGGATGAAATTGCGTGGCAAAAATATTTTTATAAAATACGGATGACACGAAATTCGTCCCGTAAAACGATACGCTCGAAGTAATATTCTTATCGCAAGGAACGACAAAATAAGAATGCACAAAATAAAAATAAGAGTTATCCTGAATCCCGCTAAAAATATAATTTTTAACGATAGACCCGTTTAATTTCACATTATTCCAACCCATATGCGGAATTTTTAATTCTCCTGCCGGTAAAATTTTTTTTACGCAACCTTTTAATATTCCCAGTCCTTCTGCTTTTCCCTCTTCGCTTTTTTCAAAGAGGACTTGCAAACCGAGGCATATACCGAGAAACGGTTTGCCGGAAAAGATATAATTCTTTATAGGTTCAACGAGTTTTTTCTTTTTTAAATTTTTCATAGCGGAATCAAACGCTCCGACACCGGGCAATACAAGCAAAGAAGATTTCATAATTTTTTTTCTGTCGGCGGTTATTATAGCAGGCTTTCCTATATATTCAAAGGCTTTTTGAACGCTTCTTAGGTTTCCCATATTGTAATCAATTATCGTAATCATAACATTTTTTTTGTGGAGGGTATTCCGGCTGATTTCTTTTCAATCTTTACCGCCTGGCTTACTGCTTTTGCGAATCCCTTGAATATTGATTCGGCAATATGATGATTGTTTGTCCCTTTGTGAGTTTTTATATGTATATTCATTTTTGCGCTGTTCGCCAATGCTCGAAAAAACTCTTCAATAAGACCGTAATCGAAGGATATGTTCGTTGCGCCGCAAAAACTCTTTCTTAATACTTTAGAAAATTTCACATCATAAGAAAGGTACGGTCTGCCGCCGAAATCAATGGCAACATAACTTAATGCTTCATCCATAGGAAGAAAAAAGTTTCCATATCGAGAAATACCGGTTTTTTTGCCGAGCGCTTTATTAATAGCTTCGCCGAGAACTATACCAAGATCTTCAGTCAAATGATGATCGTCGATATGCGTATCACCCTTCGCTTTTATTTCAAGATCTATGTAAGAATGTTTGGCAAACAATGAGAGCATATGGTCTAAAAACGGGATTGTGGTTAATATTTTATATCTGCCGGTACCGTCCAAATTAAGCGATAATTTTATGTCGGTTTCAGCAGTGATTCTATTGATTTTTGATTTTCTCATATTTTAAAAGCGCGGCATTAAGTTTGGACACAAGCGCTTCCTCCTCATCAGTCATAATTCCGCCGGAATCAAAAGAAAAATGTCCTTGTGTGGCGGTTTCAATAAGCACAAGAATAAGTTCCAATTCCCGTTTTGTAAGTTGTATGTTCATTCTTAAATTCTCCTTTTTAATGATTCCGCATGTTTTACAAGCCCTTCAGTATTTGCAATATTTATTACATCAGACGAAATTTTTCGCAAAGATGCTTTAGTGTATTCAATAATACTTACTTTTTTCAAAAAACTATAAACTGAAAGACCTGAAGAAAATTTTGCGGATCCGCCTGTAGGAAGAACATGGCTTGGACCTGCATAATAATCGCCTATCGCTACCGGAGTATAATTCCCTAAAAATACCGCTCCGGCATTTTTAATCTTTAGAACAATATTATGCGCATTTTTCATCATTATTTCCAAATGTTCAGGGGCGAACCGATTGGCTATATGTATCGCTTCGTCAATACTTTTCACATCCAATATTTTAATTTGTTTCCTGACGGATAAAGTATTCTTGATACAATATTCCGATAATTTTCGGGAAAACGACAACAAAACCGCTCCGGCATCTGAATCATGCTCGCATTGCGCCATAAGATCGGAAACAACGAACTCAGGATTTGCCGAGGTGTCAGCCATTATCAAAATTTCGCTCGGACCGGCTATCATATCTATGCCTACTTCACCGAACAATTGTCTTTTGGCCTCAGCAACATATTTATTGCCGGGACCTACAATAATATCGACTTTAGGAATGGTTCTCGTGCCGCATGCGAGCGCGGCAATTGCTTGCACACCGCCGATTCGATAAATTTCTGTTATTCCGCATAAATGCGCAGCTGCCAAAACAGGTGCCGTCAAATTTTTAGGAGGTGTAACCATTACTACTTTTTTTACTCCGGCGACGAGCGCAGGTATAGAAGTCATCAATACTGTTGACGGATACGGAAATCTGCCTCCAGGAACATATATTCCAGCGGATTCTACCGGAAGAAAAACATTTTTTATCTTAACTCCGTTTCCGGAAATAACGGTCTGTTTCGGAAGAATATTTTTTTGAAATGATTCTATATTCTGTTTCGCGCGTTTAAGAGCGGAATAAAGTCTAGAATCTATTTTTTTTAAGGATTCTTTTATTTCCCGTTCCGAAACCTTAAACTCTTTCGGATTTATCTTTATCCGATCGAATTTTAAAGTAAATTTCGAAATAGCGGTATCCCCGCACGCGTGCACGGCTTTGATTATGTTTTTAACGTCTTCACCGATATTCATGCAAATGGCCTCATTTAATTAATTATATTATATTTAATCTTAACCTTCAATACGTTTTATCGATGCACCCAGTTTTTTCAGTTTGTGCTCAAAGTTCTCATATCCTCTGTCCAAATAACCAAGTCCGGAAACGGAAGTTTCTCCTGCAGAACATAGTCCGGCAAGCACCAATGCAGCGGAGGATCTAAGATCAGACGCGCAGACCTCTGCGCCTTTAAGAGAGTTTACTCCTTTCACAATTGCGCAGTTCCCTTTTACTTTTATATCTGCTCCCATCCTTGAAAATTCCGCTATTGTTTTAAATCTGTTTTCAAAAATTGTTTCTACTATTAGTGACTCTCCGGCAGAAATCGTCATCAAAGCCATCCACATATTCTGAAGATCCGTTGGGAACCCAGGATAGACACTTGTCTCAATGTTAACCGGAAATATTTTACCAGTTCTTTTTATATTTATCACTCCGGAACAATTTTTGAGTTCGCAACCGGAAACTTTAAGTTTCTCCGTTAAAAAATCATTATGCTCAGGAATAGTCCCGCATATTTTAATGTCTCCGCCGGTAATAGCTGCGGCAATCATAAATGTGCCGGATTCAATCCTGTCCGGCATTACGGAGTAAGAGCATCCTGAAAGTTTTTTTACTCCTTTTATTATCAACTTCCGTGTGCCTATGCCGGAAATACAAGCGCCCATTTCCACTAAAAAATCAGACAAATCCGCAATCTCTGGTTCAATAGCGGCATTCTCTATAATAGTTTCACCCTGCGACAGAGCAGCTGCCATCAACAAATTTTCTGTGGCCCCGACTGAAGGGAAATCCAGAACAATCCTGCTACCTATTAGCCCGCTGGTTTTTATTTTTATATCACCATGAAATATGTCGCAGACAGCGCCCATCTTTTTGAAACCGTCAAGATGTATGTCTATCGGCCTTAATCCTATCTCACATCCGCCGGGCATAGACACTTTGGCTTTTTTATAACGTGCCAGAAGCGGACCCATAACAAGAATCGAAGCCCTCATCTTTTTTACCAATTCATAAGGCGCTTCGGTTATCAATCCTCCGGATTGCGAAACAGTTATTTCATGGTTGTGAAATTTAATCTTTTTACCGAGATGCTTTAATAATTTAACAACTATCATTATATCCTGCAGAACCGGAACATTTTTTATCACGCAATTATCATCCGTAAGCAGAGTTGCAATAAGTATCGGTAACGCGGAGTTTTTCGATCCGCTTATATTAACGCAACCTTTCAATCTTTTGCCGCCTTTAATTAACATTTTTTCCATACAAAACTCTTTCCTCTCCGGAATAATCCTTAATTACATGCATATCGGTAAAAAGGCAGTCGCGCATAATCTTTTTTACACGGCCGGAATGATGATACCCAATCTCAAAAAAAAGGTATCCGGCATCAGACAATAACATTTTTGCCAATGGTGTAATCCGCTCATAAAATGCCATACCGTTATCACCTCCGTGAAGCGCTATAACAGGTTCGTGCCTCACCTCAACAGGCAAATTATTCATATCCTCGGAATTTATGTACGGCGGATTAGAAACTATTATATCAAATTGTTTTTTTAATATTTTATGCGCGGAAGAATCCGAAAAAATATCCATTTCAACAAATGTTATTTTGTCTTCAACTGAGTTCGCGAAGGCGTTTTTCCGCGCGATCTCAAGCGCGTTTGAGGAAACATCAACAGCAAGCACAGTTGCGCCAGACAAAAATTTTGCCAGTGATACTGCAATGTTCCCTGTGCCTGTTCCTATATCCAATATGGAAACCGGACCGCGCCACACTGACGCAGTCTTTATAATATTTTCGACAAGTATCTCTGTTTCCTGTCTGGGTATCAAAACATTTTCATCCACCATAAACTTCAAGCCCATAAATTCAGTTTCACCAATCAAATACGGAGCTGGGACACCTCTCATTCTATTCTCAAGTAAAATCTGAAATTTATTTTCTTGTTCGCGCAAAACGGTTTTTTCGCAAAGATAAATTTCTTTATCCGCAATACCCAGACAGAACCCGAGCAGTAATTTTATATCGCGCGACGGAATATTTTTATATGTTCTCATTGCGTAATTTAAAAGATTTATCACATTCATCATAAATTTCGGAATTTCTAAGTTTATTAATTATATCTTTCATATCTCCGTCTAAAATCGCAGTAATATTATGCCAGTTTTCGTTTATTCTATGATCTGTTATCCTGTCCTGCGGATAATTATATGTCCTGATTTTTTCGCATCTTTCCCCTGTACCCACTTGTTTTTTACGGTCGCTTGCGATTTGTGCGCGGCGATCGCGCTGGATTGCATCATATATTTTCGCTTTAAGAATTTTCATCGCCTTTTGTTTGTTTTTAAGTTGAGACCTTTCATCCTGACATGCTACCACTGTATTTGTAGGAATATGAGTGATTCTAACTGCGGAATCCGTTTTTTGCAGATATTGACCGCCGTGACCGCCTGCGCGGTAGGTATCAATCTTTAAATCCCCTGGATTTATTGCGATTTCGACATCCTCGGGTTCAACAAGCACCGCGACAGTAACAGTTGAGGTATGTATCCTGCCTGAAGATTCCGTTTTGGGAACTCGCTGAACACGATGGGTGCCGCTTTCATATTTGAGCATCCCGTAGGAGCCATTGCCCTCAACTGAAAAAATGATTTCTTTTACGCCGCCGAGATCAGTAGCGTTTAATTCAAGCAAAGTAATTTTAAGATTGTTTGTTTCCAAGAAACGCGTGTACATTCTGTACAATTCCGAGGCGAAAAGAGACGCTTCTTCCCCGCCGGCTGCTGCGCGGATTTCAACTATCACGTTCTTTGAATCAAGCGGATCTCTCGGTATCAAAAGAGCTTGAAGTTCGCGAGACAATATTTCCATTTTTGCTTCGTATTCTTTTTTATCTTCTAATGCGAGCTGCGCGAGTTCCGCGTTATCGGAAACCATAAGTTCTTTTAGAGAAAGAATCTCTTTTTCAAAATTCCGGTATGCCCTGTATTTTTCTACTATTAATTGAATCTCTTTTCTCCTTTTTGAAAGGTCGCAGAGTAAAACAGAATCCGCCAATGTCTCGGATCTGCCCAAAGCATCGTCGATTTCACAATATTCTTTTTCAATCTTATCAAGTTTTTCTTTTAAGGTTTCTACCATATTATCACAAAAATTTTTGAAATATAGGCAACAAATTTATTTATTAAAAAAGCAAAGTTTCTGTAATGAACCCTTTGCTTTTTTATAATTCAGGATTTGATGAATATATGTTTATTCCTTTGTCTTTTGTTCTTTTTTCTTTTTTATTGTGACAGATTTTTTGACCGGCGCCACAGCAGCAGCCTTTTTAATCTTCTTAAGCGGTTTTATTTTCATAACCACTTTTTTAGGTTTTCTCTTAATCATTTTGCCGCCAGTATGAGAATATTTGGAATGGAATCTCTCCACCCTGCCTGCCGTATCTATAAGTTTCTGTTTGCCTGTAAAGAAAGGGTGACATTGCGAGCATATGTCAAGTTTAAGTTCCGGCACAGTGGACCGGGTTATAAAACTATTCCCGCATGCACATGACACTTTGCATTCAACATAATTCGGATGAATATCTTTTTTCACTTTTGCCTCCAATTTATATATTATACTATTTTATAAGCTGCAAGTCAATATAATAATTAATAATTTAATAAAATATGCTTAATCTATGCGGGCGCAAACGATAGAGGTATATCATTATTGCGATATTTCCATAGATTTAAGAAAATCCTTGTTAGATTTTGTCGCCAGGAATTTTTCGACCAGCAGTTCCATGGTTTCTATGGATGACATATTGGCAAAAAGTTTTCTTAATATCCAAACCTTATTGAGTTCTTCCGCACCCAGCAACAGCTCTTCCTTGCGCGTCCCAGATTTGTTTATGTCTATAGCCGGGAAAATTCTCCTGTCCGCGAGTTTTCTGTCGAGATGTATTTCCATATTGCCTGTACCCTTGAATTCTTCGAATATGACATCATCCATTTTACTGCCTGTGTCGACTAATGCTGTGGCCATTATGGTTAAAGAGCCTCCTTCTTCTATATTCCTTGCCGCGCCGAAAAATCTTTTAGGCCTTTGCAAAGCGTTTGAATCCAAACCGCCTGAAAGAATTCTGCCTGAAGAAGGCTGGGTCGCATTGTATGCCCTTGCCAATCTGGTTATAGAATCCAGAAGTATAACAACATCTTTCTTATGCTCAACCAATCTCTTTGCCTTTTCAAGAACCATCTCCGCCACCTGAATATGCCTCTCAGGAGATTCGTCGAAAGTCGATGATATCACTTCCGCCTTAACAGATCTTTGCATGTCTGTTACCTCTTCAGGCCTTTCGTCTATCAAAAGAACTATCAAATAGACTTCAGGGTGATTGGTGGTAATGGAATTGGCAATCTTCTGATGTATTATTGTTTTTCCCGCGCGCGGCGGCGACACGATCAGTCCTCTTTGCCCTTTTCCAATAGGAGTAAGAAGATCCATAGTGCGCATAGTAATTTCATCTTTTTTTGTTTCAAGTTTTATCATTTCGCTGGGATAAAGAGGAGTGAGATTGTCAAAAAACGGTCTTTCTCTGATCTTTTCAGGCGCTGCTCCGTTTACGGAACGAACTTTTAAAAGGGCAAGAAATCTTTCACTTTCCTTAGGCAAACGAACTTCTCCTGTTACAGTATCGCCTTTTCTAAGTCCGAATTTTTTAATCTGGGAAGGCGATATATAAATATCTTCCGGACCAGGCAGGTAATTATCGTTTTGAGAACGGAGAAATCCAAACCCGTCCGGCAATATTTCAAGTACTCCCTCATCAATCATCAATCCGTTTTGTTTCATCTGTCCTTGAAGTATTTTAAATATCAGCTCCTGCTTCCTAATTCCCGCTATGTCCTCGATTTTTAGTTGTTTCGCGCGCTCCATAAGTTGTTCCATGCTCATCTTAGACAGAGCGGTAATGTCAATGGCGTTCTTTTCTTCCATTTATCCTCCATAATTTTGGTATTTTTCTTTAGATGTAATTTAGATTTTTTTGTTTGAATTATTCATTCATATTTTTTTGATTCAGGGTAACCTTCTGCGAATGGACACTTTCGAATTGTTTTATATTTTTTATTATTTTACTTTTTTTATTTATTTTGTCAAGAATATTTTTTAATTTTTTCTTTATTCCTTTGACTTCTCCTGAATTATCAATGACAAAATCGGATATAAAAATCTTTTTAGATATCGGGATTTGCGAGGATATTCTTTTTTTTGCTTCGCTTGCCGATATGCCGTCCCTTTCGTGAATCCTGGAAATTTGAAATTCTTCGGGACAATATACGGTAATTATCAAATCAAAATAATCTTCCAAGCCCAGCTCAAAAAGAAGAGGAGTTTCCACAGCCATACAACCGGAACCGTTTTTTTTGAATTCGGATATCTTTTTTCGAAGTTCTTTTAGCACTTCAGGCAGCAGTATTCTTTCAAGTGCCGATTTTTGTTTTTTATCGGAAAAAATAATTTTTGCGATTTTTTTTCTCTCGCAAGTTTTAAACTTTTTCGTTATTCTACTTAATATATCCTTGCGATAAAACAACTTTTTCGATATTGCGTCGCAGGAAATAGTTTCCCAATTCAGTTTTTTTAACTGATTGAGAATCAAACTTTTGCCTGCGGCAATTCCTCCGGTCAATCCCACAACCAATCTTTTTTTATTTTTTTTCATAAATTTTCAAATCAGCCCAATTGTACCCGCATTTAACATCTACGACAATCGGTATATCCAGTTTAACGCAATCTTCCATTCCGGTTTTGATAACCGGCACCAGCGAGGTTATGTCTTTTTCCGGTATCTCGAAAAGGAGTTCATCGTGGACCTGAAGCAGCATCTTAGCGGATGTGTCCTTACTTCTCATATCAGAAAATACTTTTATCATGGCAATCTTTATTATATCCGCGGAACTTCCCTGTATAGGCGTATTTATAGCCACCCGTTCGGCAAACATTCTCGACTGAGCGTTTTCGCTGTTTATCTCGGGAAGAAACCGCATTCTGTCGCGCAAAGTTTTAACATAACCATTTTTACGCGCGGTTTCAATTATTTCGCCTATCCATCTTTTCACGCCGTTGTATCGCAAAAAATATTTGTCTATGAATCCCTGCGCCTCTTCCGTACTTATGCCGAGTTGTTTGGAAAGCCCCCATGCCTGCTGACCGTAAACAATGCCAAAGTTAATTCCTTTCGCGCGTTTTCTCATCTCGGAAGTTACATCTTCTACTGGCACTCCGAATATTTCAGACGCTGTGATGGAATGAACATCCTTTCCGTTTATAAAAGCCGATTTTAATATTTCATCTCCGGTAATGTGAGCGAGGACTCTAAGATCTATCTGGGAATAATCAAACGAAGCTAAAATATTACCGCGCGAGGGTATAAAGCCATGTCTGATTTTTTTATCAATTTCAGTTTTTACCGGTATATTTTGCAAATTCGGCTCCGACGACGATAAGCGCCCTGTGGATGTGCCTGCCTGATTTAATGATGTATGCACGCGCAACGAGTTAGGATCAGCCTTTTGAATAAGAGAATCAACAAACGTGGATTTCAATTTTGATATTTCCCTGTAAGACAAAATCAACCCGGGTAGTTCATGCTTATCAGACAAAGACAACAGTACCGATTCATCAGTGGAAAAACCTGTTTTATTCCTTCTTGCAGGTTTCAAACCGATTTTACCGAACAGGATCGCAGAAATTTGTCTCGGCGAATTTATATTGAACTTTTCACCGGCACAATCATATATTTTTTCTTCTATTATCTCTAATTCTTTTGCGAAATCGGAAGAGAGCCTCTTAAAATATTCATTATCTATCAATATGCCATTGCTTTCCATAGAGTATAAAACATTCATCAGAGGCATCTCAATTTCAAAGAACAGATTTAAAAGGTTGTTTTCCGACAGTTTCTTCTCAATTTCTGTTTTTAATTTGTAAATAAGATTTGCCGTACAGCATAAATCATTTTTAATTTCCTCCGAATATAAAAGTTCTGTATCCGAAGTTTTCGAGCATATTCCCGAAGACAAATATTCAACTGAAAGATCGTCAAGAGAATACCTTTTCTTAGACGGATCCAGAAGATACGCAGCAATTTCAGTATCAAACAACTTTATATATTCATCGTTTATATATTTATAAATAGGCACCCCGAATTTCTCCAGTGCAGAAAACATGGTTTTAATTCCGTGGCCTATCAAAAGAAGATTTGCGTCTTTCAACAACCCCTCAAGAAAACTCACTCCCGCGGCAAAAGACAATCCCTTCTGCGACGAGAATAGTTCTGTTTTCGAGAAAAACGTATAATACACAATACCCGGTTCGCTACAAAAAGCGGCATACAACATATCTGTTGTTTTATTTAATTCGATAGAAAGCGAATATTCGCCAGCGGAAGCTATCATATTTTTAACTTCTTCAACACCATTGCATGGGATCACCTTTACGGGATCGTTTTGAATAACCGGTAAATCCGACGGTACCGATATTGAATGCAAAAGCGAATAAAACTCGAATTTCTTGAATACTTCCGTTATCAGCACCGTATTCGGAGATTTATATTTTAAATCTTCCAATTCAATCATCATAGGTATATCTTTAACAAGGGTCACCAATTTTTTAGAGAAAAGCGCTTTTTCATGTGATGATTTTATAATTTTACCGGTGCGCCCAGGTATCAAGTCGGCGTTTTTATGAATATTTTCTATGTCTCCGAATTCTTTAATAAGTTTCGTTGCCGTCTTTTCGCCTATACAGGCGACACCAGGCACATTATCGGAAGCATCTCCCGCAAGGCTGAGATAATCCGTAATATTTTCAGGAGGAATCCCCCATTTCTCAATTATTTTCTTCCTGTCATAAAGAATGTTCAAGGGTTCATTCAAAACATTTATTTTATCATTGACAAGTTGCAATACATCCTTATCCGATGTGACTATTGTGACGTTCTCGCCGAGTGTCGATGATTTTTCGGCAATAGTCGCCAATATGTCGTCAGCCTCATATCCCTCCATTTCAAAATATTTTATGTTCATAGCGCAAAGAACTTCCTTAACCAAAGCGAATTGACTTTTCAATGCCTCATCGGTTTTTTTTCTTTTCGCCTTGTAATCGGAATAAATATTATGGCGAAAGGTTTTTTTAGGGGAGTCGAAGCAAACGGCTATTTTGTCGGGGTTGTTCTCCTTAATAATTTTCAGTAACATTTTTGTAAAACCGAATACCGCATTTACGGGAATCCCCTGAGAAGTGGTTAAATAACGTATGGCATGATACGCCCTGTGAATATAAGAATTGCCGTCTATAAGGAATAAACTCATAAGTTTTATTTTTTCCAGTCGTGAAGTTCCAGATCCGGTAAAGGAACAAATGTCTTTTTAATATGGCCGCACACTTTCATTTTATGGTACGCAGCAGCGGCAATCATAGCCGCATTGTCAGTACAGAACTCTGGCGGCGGAATGTGGAGTTTTATTTTTCCGGCTGCGCATGCCTGTTCAAATAAAATCCGTATCAAACTGTTTGACGATACCCCTCCGCCCAGAACTATTCTCTTCAAACGATATTTATTGGCAGCATCAATGGTTTTTCGCAAAACCACGTCGACACACGCCTTTTGAAATGACGCACATAGATCTGCTTTCTTAAAATCATAAGTGCCGCGAGTTTGATGCGCGCTCGCATAATTTATCACCGCAGTTTTTAGACCTGAAAAAGAAAAGTCCCATGTCCATGGCATATACGGTCTGGGCAGTTTAATCTTGCCGGGATCTCCTTTCCATGATAATCTGTCTATAACAGGTCCTCCCGGATACCCCAGCCCAAGAAATTTTGCCACTTTATCGAATGCTTCCCCTACGGCATCGTCTCTTGTCCTTCCGAGTATTTCATATTTACCCTTCTTTTTTACGATTATCAAGTCGGTGTGCCCGCCTGAAATTATCAACGCCAGAAAAGGCGCTACAGGCTGCGAATTTTCACGGAATTTATTTGTGTAAAGATAATTTGAAAAAATATGTCCTTCAATATGATTTATTCCGAAAACCGGCACTCCCAGCAATTGCGATATTGCTAACGCGGATGATGCTCCTATAAGAAGAGATCCTATAAGCCCAGGCCCTTCAGTCACAGCTACGGCATCGATCTTTTTGGTTTTTTCTAAAGCCAATCCTATAACATTATTTATGTTTTCAAGATGTTTTCTTGATGCAAGTTCAGGAACCACGCCATTAAATTTTTTATGTATCCGGATCTGAGAAGACACCACATTGGAAAGAATTCGGCAGCCGTTTTCAACCACTGCCGCTGATGTGTCGTCACAGGAAGTTTCTATCCCAAGTATTTTCATATATTTGAAGATGCGGATTCCTGAATTTTCATATATTCCTCAATCGTTAAAAATTCTATCCCGCTTTTTTTAAATTCAGGAATAGCTTTTTCAAGAGCGCGAGGAAGATTTTTCTTCTGACAATGACCTATAGCTACCGCCAATCCCTTTTGTAGTATCCGATCTTTAAACACATTCAATCTGGAAAGAATATATTCTTCTTCGTCCTTATTATCAAGGAACACATCGTTTTTTAAAGCAGGCACCCCCATATCCAATGCGATTTTGTACGCGACCGAATACGGACTGGTCATAGAATCAACATAGATCATATCTTTACTCTTTACAAGAGCCATTAATTCTCTCATTTTTACTTTATCCTTAGTAAATGCGCTTCCCATATGATTATTTAATCCGACCGGAGAACGAGTGGAATATAAGTTTTTTTCAAATATTCTTTTAATTTCTTTTTCTTCCATATTCAAAAGCAAAGCGGCGGAACCGGGATTAATTTCGGGAAATCTTTCCGGTTCCATAGGTTGATGCAAAAAATAAGCTTCTTTTTTCTCCGCCAATATATTGATTATATTCTCTGTTTTTTTCTCAAAAGGAAGAATGCTGTAAGTCATAGGTATGCCGAGTTTTAAGAAATCTTCCAACATAGAATCGCTGATTCCGAAATCATCGATTATTATAAGAGCAAAATACCGTTTTGAATCTGATAAAACTACGCGCAACCGAAGAAAAATCATATCTTCTTTAAACACAGTGAAAGAATCTTTTTCGCTGTAATCTATTTTAACTGGAAGTTCGGAAAGCGCGGATTCTAATTTCTGAAACAATTCAGCCGCATCCCGGGTAATCTTGATTTCCTTGGTTATTTCCAACCATTTGTTTGAGCCTGATTTGCGCTCCTCCGTCAATTGTCTTACAATATTCTCATCACCTATACCGGATTCGGCAAGCACACTATTAATACGAATATCTATTTCCCGCGATAAACGGACATAATCCTCTGATCCGTATTTTACCACGCTAAATATAAAAATAACGGTTATCAAAAGAATTAATATGAATTTTTTTGTGTCTTTCATTTATTTCAGCAATAAATCCCTGACCTTGAGAAATTGCACTGCCCGTTCAAGAACTTCATCTTTGATTACAACAGGTTTCGCGCCGCCGGTAGATGACACCACTGAATATGTGGAAGTTTTAGCGTCATATTGCTTATTTCTTTCTTTTGCTTCCGCAATTTCCGTATCAACCTCCTGTTTTTGAAGAGCTATTTCGGCATCTCTGGATACTTCAATTACCACATCTGGAGTGATACCGCCTTTTTTTGTCTTTTCATCTCTATGGATGCATTTCCCGGACGGCGTATAATACTTCTGTGTCGTAAGACGCAGGGATGACTCGCCTTCAAGAGGCAATAGGGATTGCACGGAACCTTTACCGAATGTTTCCATCCCCAAAATTAGCGCTCTTTTATGGTCTTGCATACAACCAGCGACTATTTCCGCGCCGGATGCGCTTCCTCTGTTAACCAAAACAACGATAGGGAGCTCAGCGTAAGCGGCGGAAGCGTCAGCAAGATATTCCTGTTTTGGAATTCTTCTGCCCTGAGTATAAACTATAAGTTTTTTATCTCCTATGAAACGTTTGCATATATCTATAGCAGTGCTGAGGAGACCGCCCGGATCGTTTCTGAGGTCAATGACTAAGGACTTCATACCGCGTTTGTTTAAATCTGCCAACGCCTTATCCATTTCTTCCGCGGTTTTGGCATTCATCTCAGTTATTCTAAAATATCCGATATCCTTTTCAATCATCCTAACACCCGTAATAGTAAATATAGGAATATCCTCGCGGATTATGGTAAGATCGAAGGGTTCCGTTCCTTCGCGCGCAATGGTGATAGTGACTTTTGTTCCGGGTTTGCCGCGAAGTTTTTCAACTGCTTCGTCCGTTGAAATATCCTTTGCGACCTCACCTTCAATCTTTATTATTTTGTCCTCGGGAAGTATACCCATTCTCCATGCGGGGGTTCCTGGTATTGGAGTCACAACTGTAATCCAGCCGTCCTTTGAAGTTGAAATGCGTATTCCGAGTCCGCCGAAATGCCCCTCGGTGTGAACCTTCATCTCCTTTGCCTCTTTTGGAGGCATAAACTGGGAAAAAGGATCAAGAGTCCTTACCATGCCGTCTGCTGCGCCGTATATTAATTTCTGTATATCAGGTTCTTCCACATAATTTTCTCTGACATACACAAGTATCTGCGCTAAAATTCTTATCTGAGCGTAAATATCTTCGGCTGAAACTTTAATCGCGTTTATTTTCAGAGAAAAAACGCTTATAAGAAAAAAGCAGCATATACCAAGAAGCCATTTTTGTTTTTTAAACATATATCCCTCCGTTTTAATTTGCACACATATTCTTTATTAAAATATATTCGGCTATAAAAAACAGGCCAATATGATTCCAATATGATTACACATACAGCGCTAAAATATCTTTTAATGCTCCCGCACAGTGTCTTATCCCTGCGCACAGACGGACAGCACAATAATTATTTCAACCAGACAAGAGGATTTTGCGGCGCGCCGTCTTTTCTGACTTCAAAATAAAGAGATGCCTTTTGACTTGACTGCGGCAATCCGACCTTTCCCAACAGTCCTCCGACGACTATCTTTTGTCCGTTTTTTACATTTATGCTTTCCAAATTTCCGTAAATCGTGTACAATCCCTTGCCGTGATCAACGATAACCATATTGCCGTATGATTTAAATTCTCCGGCATAAACAATAACTCCGTCCATAGAAGCGATTACGTTGGACCCGGCGGGAGCTGTTATTCTTATACCGTTGTTAATGATCCATGTGTTAAGCTCTGAATGCTTTTGTCTTCCGAACTTATCTGAAATCCCTTTTTTTAAATTTACAGAGTTGCCTTCCAGCGGCCAATTCAACATTTTTGCTGGGGACGACGCTGCCGCAGGCTTGGATACAGCCGGCAAAACGTTTTTTTTAGCTTGTTCCTTAGCCTTTTTTTCGTATTCTTTCAATAATTCTGAAAGCAGTTTTTCCGAATCCTTTAATTTCTGCAATTCCTGTTCATGGAACAATCTTTGTTTGGAAACAGATGAAAGAAGCTTTTTCTTTTGCCGCGTTTCCGAATAATATTTATTTTCCGCTGTCCTCTTTTTTCGTTCAAGTTCGCCGATATCTCTAAGTTCTTTATCAAGCACTTTTTTTAGAGACAAATACTCATCTATTTTTTTAAGAGTTTGAGCGTAAACAAATGTTTTCTGTTTTGTAATCGCCTGAATAAATTTTTTCTTCTTTGCCGCTTCTGCGCTTGAGGAGGTCAATAATATCATATCCTGCCCGGACATCCCCATCCTGTGTTTATATGTATACCTGACCTCATTACCAAGCACTTCTTTCCAGTAAACGGATTCTATTGTCGTCTTCTCAAGTTTATTTTTCAGCAAATTCGCCGATTCATTGCGGCGTTTCATATCCGCATGTAAAACAGAAATTTCTTTCTTTGTTTTCTCAAGCTTTTTTGTAATACTCTCCAGCTGATGCTTTAAGGAAACTTCTTCATTTTTTTTTACTGCCACACTTTTCTGTTTACTTTGTATCTGAGACTTAACTTTGGAAAGTTGTTGTTTATTCTTATCTATTTTAGTTTTAAAATCCGTTGTCTGTGCTGCGTAAATATAAGAGGCAACGACACAAAACAATAATACAAAGCGCAATCCAGCCAGACAAGCTTTCTTCAAAGTTATTAAATATAAATCGTCCCGGCCACTTCTATTTTTCCATAACATTTTTAGGTAATCTTACTATGACTCCGGCTATTATGAATATGCCGGCAATTATTATAAGTTCCTTTCGGGATAAAAAGGATAAATTCATAAATATTTTTGAAAAAATTTCCTTATGAAAAAAGTATAACAGAGCATATCCAAAAGCCGTTCCTATAAGAGCATCAATAACACCGTATCCGGGTTTCTTTTTGGGAATAGCGAGAGAAACGAGCAATGAAGAAAAAATAAATAAAACAGCATAAAGAATATTAAACCAGGATTTGAAAATTAAAATGGTCTTTTCTATTGTTGAAAGACTTTCCGCTTCAACTATAGTATAATATATGTCTTCCACTCCTTCGATTCTTCTGAGTTTTTCCGCGGTCTCTTTGATTACTTCCGGAGATTTCAATTTCAAAAAAACATCTATGGAATCCGGAAGAGGATTCCGGTCCAGTATTTTAATTTGCTGCTCGAATTCTCCGTCTTTTTTTAATTCTTCCAGCGCCTCTGCCTTAGACGTATATTCTATTCTTTCTATTATTTCATCGGAACGCAATTGGTTGAAGATATTATCCTTTTCCATATCCGTTAAGCCGTCGTTTAAAAAAAGTATTATTTCCACTCTCTCTCCGAGAGAATCAAAATATGATGACACATTCTTTACGGTAATAATAAAATATCCGTAAAATGTTATATGTATTGCCACAAAAAACGAGACAAGAAAGGATAGATTTTTCATTTTATCGCGGATTTAAACAATTTTACATATTCAATAACGGATTTTTTCCAGCAGAAATCTTTTTTCATGCATTGCCTGACTCTTTTATCCCAAGTTTTCCTAACATGATACGCAGCAATAACTCTATCAGCAGCTGTTAACATTCCCAGAGGATCGGCGTTTTCAATAAAGAACCCGCAGGTTTCGTCGACTGTATCTTTAAATCCGCCTGTCTTTGTAACAAGCGGCACAGTTCCATAGCGCATAGCTATAATCTGTCCCAAACCGCAAGGTTCAAATAAGGACGGCATCATAAAAACATCGGCGCCGGCATAAATATTATGGGCAAGAGATTCATCAAAAGCAATATTTACAGACAGATTTTCCGGGTATTTTTTAGAAATTTCTATAAGATCTTTCTGGAATTTTTGCGCGCCTTTCCCAAGAATGACAAGAGATAACCTCTTCTTCAATAGTTCAGGCAATATTTCAAGCAATAAATCGAATCCTTTTTGGGCTTCAAGACGGGAAACCATGCCGAAAAGAGGCTGATCGATATTTTTTAATCCTACTGACGCAAGAAGGTATTTTTTGTTTTCCTTTTTCAGACGCAATTTGTCGACTGAATATTTTTTCTTCAACAGGGGATCTTTTTCCGGATTCCAATATTGGCAATCGATCCCGTTCAGTATCCCGGAAAGATCAGATTTTCTGAGTTCCAGAAGATTTTCAAGGCCGTGGCCGAAAAAATTATTTGTTCTAATTTCTTCGGCATACGACGGGGAAACTGTGGAAATCTTATCCGCATAAACAATTCCGGCTTTCATAAAATTGAATTTCCCGTAGAATTCAAGCCTGTCCGGAATAAAATCCATATCCGAAAAACCGGCAAGATTGTAAATATCTTTTTCAAAAAGGCCTTGATATGCCATATTATGCACGGTAAATACAGATTTCGTTGAAGCAAAAAACGCATCTATTTTATACACTGTTTTCAAATATGCGGGTATTATTGCGGTTTGCCAGTCATTACAATGTATCACATCAGGTTTAAAATCCACAAATTTCGCCGTTTCCAAAACTGCTTTGGAAAAGAATATAAACCTTTCAGCCTGATCGGGGTAATCGCCTTCGGGAGTGCCGTAAATATTATCTCTGTCAAAGTAAAGATCATTTTGAACAAAATAGACAATAAAACCTTCTTTTTTGGTTTGCCAAACGGATGTTTCAATGTATTTTCCGGCCATCGGAATAATAAAATTCCCCGCAATTTTTTTCAAGCCGAATTTCTTTTTGTCTATTGTTTTGTAAAGAGGCATTATTACCCGAAGATTAATCTGCTCGGACGGCAAAAACTTTCCGAGAGAGCCGCATACATCCGCAAGTCCCCCTACTTTCGCGAACGGAACGCATTCAGTTGAGGCAATAAGAACATTCATTTTCTTCGATACAACAGAGCGGTTCATCCGAATTTCTCCTTTAATTTCATACGATTGCGTAAAAGGTCATCCGGTGTTTTTATAGGGAAAAACCGCTCTTCCCTGTTTACTACGACATACATGGATTTAAGAAAAATAGAAAGATCTCCCGCAAGCCGTTCAAATTGAATAACCTTTTTATCTTTTACCGTTTTTTCCACATAGTAAAAAGGCAGATCAAATTTTCTGTCCAGAGCCTTTGCTGAAAATATATAAGTGGCAGTATTGAATACTGTAATTGAATCCTGATCAAAATCCTTTGGGAACTTAAACTGTTCGACTATTTCCAAGCGGCCGTCAACAATTGCCGGAGCGCCGCCTTTGTCGCCCGCATATTTCTGCGCGAGCTCAACAGTCATCTCGGAATCCTGGGATATATGCGCCCCGAGTATAACTCCGTCTATGGTTGCTCCGAGATTGTCAACATTTGAAAACCACAGATATTCTCCTCCTTGAGAAATAAATTCGTTAAGATATCCGCTTTTTCTAAACGCCACTGCGAAATCCCCATGTCCTGGACCGTAATAACTTTCATTTTCCGGATTGAAATAAGTTCCATCCGCGTTCAAACGTTTGGCGATGAACTGATTGAAACATTTAATGGAATTTTTTAATCCGAAATAATTATTCTTTTCAAGATGCTCGATTGTTGAGGCCTCGGTAGCGTAACTGTTCATCAAGTAAACCGGAATATGTGTTTGATATTTCTCATTTGCCTTTTTAATCTGTTCCAACTTTATCTGGAGAAAACTTTTAGCGTCATAGACCTCAACAACGCCTTTGACTACTCCTCCGAATCTTGTGGCCATGCCGCCGTTCACGATAACAATCCCAAGCTTCCCGCGTCTTATAGCATTATCCGCAATTTTTGAATATTCGGAGTCCTTACCTTTGTCTCTGCCGCAATAAAAATACATTGATTCTTCCGGCGCAGAAACTTTCCCGCGGATAAGATTGTTTTTTCTGGAAAGTTCTCCTGAAATAAACTTATTCCTTAATTCTTCAAAAAGTTTGCTATCATATCCGTATTTAGATAATATATCCATGTTTACCTCTTGCTCCCGATAGAAGATATAAACTTTTATCCCAATCTATTTAGATAAACCTTCATACAGTTTCTTGGTTTGTTCCGCGATATATGTCCAGGAAAAGTATTTTTCCACTCTTTTTCTGCCATTTTCACCGAAGCGCTTTCTCAAATTATCGTCTTTTAAAAGCCTATTCACAGCCGCGGCAATCTGTTCGGAATTCTTGGGTTCCACATGAAGACCAGTCTCTTCAGGAACAACTACTTCCAATATGCCTCCGGTAGCTGCCGCGACAACCGGAGTTTTGCATGCCATAGCCTCAAGATTGATTATTCCAAACGGTTCATAGATAGAAGGACAGACAAAAACTTTAGCGGAACTGTACAATTGCACGTACTCTTCCTCTTTTAACATCTTGTGTATCCATACTATATTTTTTTTCTGCTCCACCTTTTTCATCATTCTCTCTTCATAATCTTTTGTATCCGCGCCTACCGCGCCAAGCACTATTTGTACCGGTATGTCGTCGGCGGCATCGATAAGATATTCCAAACCTTTTTGAGGCGTAGGCCTGCCAACGAATAAAATATAATCGTCCGCAATGCCGTATTCCTTTTTTAGAGAATCATTCAATGGTGTATGATTCCATTTATTCAAATCAATGCCATTGTGTATCACAGCCACTTTTTCTTCAGGTATATTAAAGCAGTTTAGAATATCCTGTTTCATTAATTTTGAGACCGCTATAACCTTGTCGCACTGTTCAATGGCTGTTTTTTCAATCCACGCGCTTAACTGATAACCTCTGCCCAACTGGTCTTCCTTCCACGGCCGCAATGGCTCAAGAGAATGGCATGTGGCAACAAAAGGAATATCATACAGTATTTTTGTAAGCAGCCCGCCGAAATGGCCGTACCATGTATGCGTATGAACCACATCAGCATCTATTTCTTTCATCTGAGACAAAAGATTAACGGACATGGTTTCCAGAGCAGGAGAAAACTTTTTTCCTTTTAAAGCGTCCCAGCCTTTATATCCTGTTGCCTGAAGCGAGGTGTCATTAACATTTTGATCGCCGAAACACCGGATCTCGACATCCATTATTTTAGAAAGTTCTTGCGCCAAATATCTCAAATGCACACCTGCTCCTCCATAAACGTATGGAGGATATTCCCTTGCCATCATGGTTACTTTCATTCCAGCCTCCCTTGTTGAAATTTTCTATCCGTATTTTAAATAACCATACACTCCTGCGGTACGGCATATCATACAATTATCATATCGGGTTAAACAGCCTCTGTAAAGAAATTTTGAAGTATATATTTATTAATTATATTACTTTTTCAGAAAAAAACAAATATTTTTATAAGTAAAATCGCTGCGATAGTATTTGGTACGGCAATATCGCGCTAAATATTACGTTTTATTTAAAGAAATGCGATAAACTTTTTGCCGACTTTAACAATAAATTTCTTAAACTCCAGGATATTGGGTTCCAAAAAAGATGAATCAGGCATGACATCGCGCCAGCATGTCTTCCAAATTATCTTCCTATTGGCAATGGCCTTATCGAAATAATTCTAATGCCCGGGTGTCGTGAAATAAGCGTTAACAATAGTCGGAAATCCGAATTTTCGGGATTCAATATTAATGGCAGCATAATACTTTTCGTCAAAAGTTTCACCTGTATATACCAACGGAATAATTTCTTTCGTAAAAAGATCGGCCAGTTCTCTTCTCGCATATACATCGTTATAGGCGGTCGCGCGATATCTCAAATCAAAAAATCTTTTCGCATGCTGTTCCGCGAGCTGATTTCGAACTATGCTCCCGGATTTAGAAGGAACCTTTTTATCAAGCCGAATTTTGAAAATATACGCTGGCTCTTTGTACGGATCCAGCCGCACATAATTTTCTCTTCCCTGCCATAGATAAAACTTTCCGATTATCAGTTCCTCTACCCAATATTCCTGATCAGAGGAAATGCCGTATCTTTCCACAGGGACTGCCAAACGGACATCCTGGGTTGTTCTCGGATCCAGGTTAACCGCTGTAAGAATGATATTATCTTTAAATTTTTTCCCGTAAAATAATATATTATCATTGATGGAATTTAAAATTTCAAGATTATCGTAATAATGCAAAGCAGGATTATTCCGGATAATGTTATTGAGCTTTTCTATATAACCTTTTATATTTCCGGGTCTGTCCCAATCCCATACCTTATATTGATATTTTTCCGAGTTCACATATATCTCTGTGCCGGGAAACGCTTTGTTTTCACACAGCTCATATCCGTTATACATCCCGTACACCGACGACAGCGTCGAGGCAAGAACTATGCGCATTTTAAATGCGGGCCGGCCGCCTGATTGTAAAATCGGAGGACATATATCCGGAGTGTTGGTAAAGAAATTCGCTCTTAAAAATTCTTTCAGATATGTGCCGGTTAACTTGAAAACATATTCTATCAATTCGTCTTTCTTATTTCTCCACGTAAAATATGTGTATGACTGTGAAAAGCCCACCTTTGCCAATTCTTCAAGCTTTTCATAATTTGTAAACGCTTCGGCAAGAAAAACCGTATCCGGATAGGCCAATTTTACTTCCCTGATCATCCATCTCCATAATTCGCTTGGTTTCGTATGAGGATTGTCTACACGAAAATGAGTTACTCCGGCAGCGCACCAGAACATAATGATAGATTTTAATTCTTCCCACAATTCTTGTTTGTTGGGAGGAAAGAAATTCAACGGATACACATCTTCGTATTTTTTTGGAGGATTCTCTGCGCAGGCTATACTTCCGTCAGGCCGATGAAAAAACCATTCTGGATGTTGTTTTACATACGGATGGTCGGGAGAACAATTCAGAGCAAAATCTATGGCTGTGTCAAATCCCATATTTTTGGCTGACGCGACAAAATGTTTAAAATCATCCATTGTTCCGAGTTCCGGATTCACAGATTTATGTCCGCCAAATTCATTGCCAATCGCCCATGGAGAACCCGGATCATTAGGACCCGCTGTAAGAGAATTGTTCTGGCCTTTGCGTTTTGTTTTTCCTATAGGATGAATCGGCGGAAAATAAATAACATTGAAGCCCATTTTTTTTATTTCCGGCAGACGCGCCTCGCAGTCCGCGAACGTGGCGCTTGCATTCGGCGTTTTGCCCTGTGATCTGTGGAACATTTCATACCATGCCGCAAATCTCGCTATCTCAGGATCAACAATTACTTCAAGAACTTTGTCGTAACGAATTTTCCCGCATTCAAAGGTATATTGATAGATGCCTGTTGCGGCAAAATTTATATCCGCAAAATATCCTTTTCCTGATTTTTTCATACGGCTCTTATTCCACAAATCAGTTCCCACCCTTCTATACTTGAGTATCGGAACATTAGACGCTTTACCTTCTATTTCGCAATAAATCGCCATACCCCTGTCCAATTCGGTTTTTACCGGATATTCTCCGCCTTCGATTTCAGGATAAACATTTTTGATCTTCATACACATCACCGCCTTTTAAATTTAACATATTTATTTGAAAAACATTTTTTTATCATGCTGTAAATAAAATTTCAGATACTCCATTAGATTCAACATCCAGAAAAATTTCCAAAAAAGTTACTGCGCTTCCCTTAAAAATTTTGCGGCTTCTTCAGGAGGAGTAGGATTCCTGTAAAAACCGGTACCCCATTCAAATCCCGCAGTTCTTAACAATTGAGGCATCATTTCTATATGCCAGTGGTAATAAGAAAGTTTTCCGTTTCTGCAAGGCGAATTATGAATTACAAAGTTGTAAGGAGGATTCTCAAGAACTCTGTTCATACGAGAATTCAGATCCTTCAATATCAAGGCAAGATTCGACACTTCATGCTTCTGAGAATCTTCAAAAGACGAAGAATGCGTTTTCGGCAATATCCATGTCTCAAAAGGAAATCTGGAGGCAAAAGGAGTAATGCATATAAAATCCTCATTCTCGGAAACTATCCTTGTATTGGATTCTATTTCCTCTCTAATAATGTCGCAGAAAGCGCATCTCTCTTTATAATCATAGTAATTTCTGCTGCCGTCCAATTCCTGTTTGACTCTGACAGGGACAGTGGGCATGGCTATTATTTCGGAATGAGGATGAGTTAACGACGCTCCAGCAGCTTCTCCGCGATTTTTAAAAACAAGTATATACTCGAATCTTGAATCCTTTTTCAGATCAAGAATCCTATCCCTCCATCCCCATATTACCTCTTCCACCTGTCTTGTTTCAAGATCGGAATAATCCGCGTTATGAATTTGCGATTCCACAACAACTTCATGGGCGCCTATTCCGTCCATTAGATCAAACATGCCTTCGCCCCGTTTATTCACGTTCCCTTCAATTCTCAAGACCGAAGATTTGCTCGGAATAATCCTAACCCACCAGCCCTTTTCATTTTTCTTTGTGCCGGGCTCGCGAAAAGATGAAATTTCAGGAGGTGTTTTGCTTTCATTCCCGGGACAAAACGGACATTTGGCTGCAGTGATCTTATCGTCTGAAATATTAGCATGAATAGGATGAATCTTTCCCCGTTCCGTTGTTATTATAACCCATCTGCCTATAATAGGATCCCGTCTTAATTCAGACATTTTTCCTCCATTATTGCTACACTATTCCGCATTTTTTTAAATATGCGGTGGAATTTTTAAGTTCCTCGTCGTTTGACGACAAAGAATGAGTTTCGTTGACAAGCAGCGTATCCTGTCTAATAAAAACAGATATATCTGAAAAATTAACTTCTCCTGTACCAGGCGCTTTATGGTCGTAAACGTCGGTTACATCATGCAGATGCAATCCCACAATCCGTTTCCCGTACGCTTTCAGAAAATCTAATCTATTATTTACAACGCCCTGTTTTTCAGCGATTACCGCATGTCCTACGTCATACCAAAAGCCGAGATTGGGTGAATCAAGTTTCTGAAGTATAATTCCGGTTTCTTTATAAGAAGGTATTTCGTTTGCCCAAAACCTGTTTTCTATTCCAATCTTTATCTTCTTTTTTACAGCGTAATTAAGAACCCTGTCCAAAACCGCGACAACATTTTCAAGAAACACAGCACTCTTTTTATTTCTTTCTTTAAGAAAATTCGACAATATTTCCTTATAACCATCTTTCCCTTTGGTTTCATTGAAGTGGCGCGCCAGATGCCTGCCTGTGAATTCAGTCACAACTTCGCCGGAATGAATAACCAAAGCGGTCGCGCCTACGCCTGCCGCGACATCTATGCTTTTCAAAGTAAGTTTCAATGCCAATGCCCTTTCTTCAACATCTTCGGAGGACATCAAATAAGGCGAATAGATTGTTCTTCCTTCCGGAACAGTTTCCACTTTAGGACAATAATTATGCACAGATATAATTTTTAACCGACCGGATAACTTATTGATGAATGACGCAGGAATTTCCACGTTTAATTCAATGGCGGGAAATCCAAAACTTTTAATTTCATCTGCCAAAGAATCAGGATTGTTATGCCTGCGTATATTGTATGCCGTAGAAAGAGCTATCATTTTATACCTTTATAAATAAAATTCACAAACGCGGCAGCGCAAACTCAATCATAATATCCACTCTCCGATATTTGCCGCAACATTTTATTCCACTGCAGATTTAATTTTTAAAAAAATTCCGGTTTTATAAGTTATCTGCCTTCCTGCTGATGTTTCTGATATAATTCTATTAAAGGCTGGGCAACATTTGAAGGAGCTTCTTCATAATGAGAAAACTTCATCTTGAATGAGCCCGCACCTTTTGTTATTGAACGCAAATCAGTCGAATACATCCCTACTTCGGAAAGAGGCGCTGATGCTATTACCTTTTGTCTTCTGCCTGCGCGTTCCATTCCCATCACCCTTCCGCGTTTAGAATTCAAATCTCCCATAACATTGCCCATATATTCAT
This sequence comes from Elusimicrobia bacterium ADurb.Bin231, assembly GCA_002069855.1. GTDB lineage: Bacteria > Elusimicrobiota > UBA8919 > UBA8919 > MWCF01 > MWCF01. Next base: position 33,618 of record MWCF01000007.1, read on the forward strand.
CGGGAATTACTATTTCAAGTTCAAATATCGGTTCCAATAAAAGAGGCTTCGCTTCAACGACTCCCTTTTTGAATGCCATGCTGCCGGCTATCTTGAACGCCATATCAGACGAGTCCACTTCATGATAACTGCCGTCGTATAAAGTTACCTTTATATCAGTAACAGGATACCCTGCGATAACACCCTGTTCCATTGCCTCTTTAATGCCTTTTTCAACTGCGGGAATATAGTTTTTAGGTATCCGACCCTCTCGTATGGCATTTACAAACTCATATCCTGCTCCGCGTTCCTTTGGCTCAAGTTTTATCCAGCAATCTCCGTACTGACCGCGACCGCCGGTCTGCCTTTTATATTTTCCCTGAACCTCGCATTTACCTCTGACTGTCTCTCTATATGCCACTCTAGGCAAACGAAGTTCGACATCCACCCCGTATCTTGATTTAATTTTTCCCACTCCTGTTTCAAGATGAACCATTCCCATGCCGGAAAGTATCATCTCCTTTGTTTCCGCATTGTAAGAAGACTTAACAGTCAGATCCTCTTTCATCATAGATTGTAACGCGGAAGCAACCTTTTCTTCCTCTCCCTTTGATTTCGGATAAACGGCCATGCTTATGTTTGGTTCAGGGAAAGCGACACGTTCAACCTTTTCGGCAAGAGTGTCATCTCCCAAAACATCATTGGTATGGGTATCCTTCAGTTTAACAGCCACGCATATATCCCCGGCGGAAGCGTCCTTCAGTTCGCTTCTCTTTTTTCCGAGCAGAGTGCATAAAGTGCCGAACCTTTCACTGGATCTTCTGGAAACATTTTTTATATCCGCGCCCTGCGTTATTTTTCCTGAAAGCAGTTTAACAAAAGAAAGATTTCCGGAATGCGGTTCAACAACGCTTTTAAACACCAAAGCGGAAAGCGCGGCCTGTTCAGAACCGGTATCAGGGAACGGGAAATAATCCTTTATAAAATTGATGAGAGAATCGCAACCTATATTTTTCGTGCTGCTTCCCGACAGGATAGGTATCAATGTTTTTCCCAATATTCCTTTTTTAAAAGAGGATATCAATTCTTCTTTCGAAATTTCCTTGCCCTCCAAATATTTTTCTATTAACACATCGTCATTAGACGCGACGGTCTCTATTAATTTTTCTTTGAAAGCAGCGAAATTATCCGGGATTGTTGAATCTAAAAGCGAAAAGACTTTTGCCAGCTGAACGCCTGTAGAATCAGGCAATATGAAAGGAACTGCAGCCTTGTCAAATTGTGAAATCATATCAATGTTTTTATTTAAATCAATATCTTCTTTGTCAAGTTTGTTTAAAAATATTGCTTTGGGTTTGTTGAATATTTCCCACAACATTTCAAAAGAAGCGTCTATATCGGTATTCGCGGGAAGAACAAAAATTGCGGCATCCGCCGCTGTTATAGCGGACATGGTTTCTCCGACGAAATCATAATATCCTGGAGTATCCAGAATATTCAGTTTTACACCGCCAGAAACAAAAGAACACAAAGAGGTATAAATTGAAGAACACCGCGCAATTTCATCAGGGCTGTTGTCGCTTACAGTATTACCCTCTTCAACCTTGCCAAGCCGGGTCGTAAGTTTGGCATTATAAAGAATCGCTTCTACTAAACTTGTTTTACCGGCTCCGCCTCCGCCCACTATCGCCACATTTCTAATCTGTTCCTTCGGATAACTCATTGGCTACCTCCTCGATATTTTCTATATCAATGTCTTCCAGCGACGGCAAATCTTCAGTCGATTTCAGCCCAAAGTACAAAAGAAATTGTTGTGTCGTGCCGTATAAGGCAGGATTGCCTATAGATTCTTTTTTGCCGGCGATCCTGACAAGATTTTTTTCCAGAAGCGTTCTAACAACACCACCGGATTCCACACCCCGAATCTTGTCTATCTCTCCTCTCGTAATAGGTTGTTTGTATGCTATTATAGCAAGCGTTTCCATAGCGGAATTGGAAAGTTTAATTGTGGTTTCTTTTTTATAAAGTTTTTTTATGTACTGCCCGTATTCCTTTCTTACTGAGAACTGCCAGCCGCCGGCGATTTCCGTTATTTGCATGGCGGAATCGTTTTTTGTGTAATCGTTTTGCAATTCAGATATATATTTTTTTATATTTTCCTGCGTTTCATTATCCAACACCTTTTGAATATCTTCAACTTTCAAAGGACCTTGAGAAACCAACAGCAATGCTTCTATTATTTTTTTCATATTTTTATCGTTTTACTCCCGTAAATTCTTATATCTCCGAAATTTTTATCCTGTCTGGCTGCGGCAAGACCTCTCTTTATCAGTTCAAGAAGCGCGAGAAAAGTCACTATTATCGCCCTTTTGGTTTCGTCGGATTCAAATATGGAAAAGAATGAAATAAACTGCCTTCCTTCCAATTGTCTTATTATAAGTTTCATTTTTTCTTCCACGGTACATTCTTCTTTGATAATCTCCTTGGGGATTTTTTTAGAACGTTCAATAACCACTTTGAAGGCATCAAGAAGATTAAATATTGTGACCTCGATTCCAAAATCCTCATCCGCGAATTCAGGACTTGTATTTCTGTAAAAAATATCTTTTTGCGTTTCAAGATTGTTCCTGAGAATTTTTGACGCCTCCTTATATTTTTTATATTCCACCAAACTTCTTACAAGTTCTTTACGGGGATCTTCATCCTGCTCTTCCTCGCCATGAGAAGGAAGCAGCATCTTTGATTTCATTTTCATCAAAGTGGCTGCCATCACAAGAAAGTCGCCTGCAACCTCAAGATTAAGATTCTTCATCATATCCAGATACAGCAAATATTCTGAGGTTATTTTTGCGATCGGGATATCGTATATATCAAGATTATTTTTTTGTATCAAGTATAAAAGAAGATCCAACGGACCTTCAAAAACTTCAAGTTTTATGCCATATTCCATAATTTTACGGCCTCTTTAACTTCAGCGATTGTCTTAGACGCTTCCTCGCGGGCTTTAAGAGAACCTTTTTTCAACACATCTACGATATAATCGCGATTATTGCAAAGTTTTTCCCTTTCGATTCGAATATTTTCCAATGAACTATTTATTTCCTGAATAAGATATTTTTTACATTTCACGCAGCCAATCTTTCCCTCTTTACAAAGAGTTTCTATCTCCGCATTATTTTTTAAAAACACTTTGTTCAAAGCAAATACAGGACATATTTCCGGATGCCCTATATCAGTAGGATGTATTCTCGCCGGATCTGTAATATACGAAGAAATTGTTTTTTGAACATTCTCTCTGCTGTCTGATAAAAACACGCAATTCGAATATGATTTAGACATTTTTCTTCCGTCATTGCCCGGCATTTTTGGAACTTTTGTAAGTATTGCCTGCGGTTCCTTCAGAATATTTCCGTACATAGAATTAAACCGCCGCGCTATTTCTCTGGTAAGTTCCAAATGAGAAAGCTGGTCTTCTCCCACAGGAACGCCGTCTGCCTTATAAATCAGTATATCTGCGGCCTGAAGCACAGGATATCCCAAAAAGCCGTAAGTATGCAGATCGCGCATTTTTATTTCTCTTAATTGCTCTTTATATGTGGGACACCGTTCAAGCCATGGCAAAGGTGTAATCATTGACAATAAAAGATGCAACTCGGCGTGTTCCGGTACCTGTGACTGCACAAAAATAGTGGATTTTGCCGGATCTAGACCCGCTGAAAGCCAATCAATAGTCATATCTATTGTGTCAGCGCTTATTTTCGTTGTGTTGCCATATTCGGTAGTTAAAGCATGCCAGTCGGCAACAAAATAAAAACACTCGTAATCTTCCTGAAGTTTTATCCAATTAGAAAGAGCTCCGTATAAATGACCGAGATGCAATTTACCTGAAGGCCTCATACCTGACAAAATTCTTTTTTTCATTTTCAAAACCCACTTTCAATATTATTACAAATCACTTAATTTATATGCCCCAAAAAAGGAATCTCTGTATATAACTTACAATCTTCCAGATAAAATCAAGCATTCCGAAAGACAATAAGATAAAAACCAAAAATATACCGTATCTTTCCATTTGATTATATTTATACGCAATATGCGCCGGTAATAACGCGGAAACAATTCTAGATCCGTCTAAAGGAGGAATAGGTATAAGATTGAATACGGCAAGCACAAGATTTATCTGTATATTCATGTACATAATTTTAATAAGCAGAAAATTAAAATTGTTAGAAGGATTTGCGCCGAAAATTTTCAGTAACCAAATAAGCAAAACCGATAATAATGCGACAGTAAAATTTGCTGCGGGACCTGCCATTCCGACTTTAGCCATATCCTTAACCGGATCATTCAAACGGTACGGGTTGATAGGAACCGGTTTCGCCCAGCCAATCAATATAGGAGCCCGAATCACGATGAGCATAACCGGCAGCAACACAGTGCCTATGGGATCAATATGCGGCAGAGGATTTAATGTCAAACGTCCCATTTGTTTAGCTGTATCATCGCCGTTTAAGTATGCAGCCCAACCGTGGCAACATTCATGAATTACTATCGCAAAAAACAAGAGAGGTATGCCGAGTATCCAATCAATATTATTTATGCCCATATTTAATAAATTATATTTTTTTTTAAAAAAAAGTCAATTAGACCGTATCAAATCATGTAAAATGTAACCCTGTACGAGGGGGTTACAAATGGACCGGTGCTCAAGGATTGCAGTATTTAAAAAGTATTTATCAACGTTATCACAAATCATCACTCGAAAAACAAAGAGAAATTCTCAATGAATTCTGTAAGGTATGCGGATATAACAGGAAATATGCTATTCGCATACTGAACGCTCCATTGCCCGAGCGAAGAAGCAGGCCGATGAAGAAACGAGATAAAATCTACAGCCCTGCCGTTATTCCCATTTTAGAAGCGATTTGGGAAGCGAGCGGCTATCTTTGGTCGCATCGTATTAAAGCCGCCTTCCCTTTATGGCTACCTTGGGCAAAACAACGATTTCATATAACAGAACAAATCCGGCAACAGTTGCTTTCTATTTCGCCGGCTACAATAGACAGCAGACTTAAAAACAAAAAATGTCAGCTAAAAAAGAAAATCTACGGCACTACCAGACCAGGTACTTTACTCAAACATCAATTTCAGATTACGACAGACAACTGGGATGTCACAATACCGGGATTTCTGGAAATAGATATGGTATCGCATTCCGGCTCTTCTGCCGATGGTAACTTCATCCAATCCCTTAACTGTACTGATATTCATACCACATGGACTGAAACCCGCGCCGTTTACGATTCCCTTGCGGCTCTTAATGCGATGAAAGATCTCTACCGCAATAAATTACGCCTCTTCCATAATTTCTTCCAGCCATCCATAAAATTGGTTAAAAAGATTCGTATCGGCTCCAAACTCAAAAGAGTTTATGATAAACCTAAAACCCCGTTTCAGAGACTGTGCCAGTCAAATCATATCAATAAAGATAAACTCGCTCAACTTAAAAATATTGCCGGCATATTAGACCCGTTTGCCTTAAGTAAAACTATTGACTTTAAATTGACCAAAATTTATAACTTGGCTTCTAAAAATAAAAAAATTTATGGAAATGTTGGTCCCGTACCTTACTCTGTTAATAATTCCCTTCCCTCTATATTAGGGTTACATTCTTAAATGATTTGACAGGTTAGAAGCAAAAAAACAATATGGTAGTCATTAATCTTTGAGGAGAAGCACTACATTATAGAAACGGGCTTTTTATATTCAAAACAAACTTTGATGAGGAAACAGAAATCTTCTCTAAAATCAGTTTTTAGCACATTTATTAAAAGCAAAAATCTTTCTCTGATTTAGAATTTTTACGCAAAAACGGATTTTATCAAAATCCATATAGCTTTTAATCCTATCACTAAAATTGCGGATCCTATTATAGTGCCGACGGTAAGAAAAATATATGACTTCTTCTTTTTCAGTTTCATAATATGACTAAGAAGAACAGCCGAATACATACCTCCCATATACACCGGCAATGCTGCCAATATCATAATGCCCCAATATCCGTGTTTGCGCATTTTTACAACCATTCTGGTCCTTGACACACTGTTCTTAGACGGAAAAGTCCGCGAAATCATTATTCCTATCTTCTTGTTTAAACCGGCTCCTTCAAGAAAATAAAAATACGCAAACATTTGAACAATATCTATGACAACTGCTATAAAATAAGCGTTCCACCATCCCAGTCCCGAAGCGAAACCGAGCACCGGAATTATTATGAATTTGTTGAAAAAATAGTGTAAAGCGTTAAGAATGACTCCCATATTCAAAATTCTCTTCTCTGTCTTATCTCGTTAAGCCTATTCCGCGCTTCTTCTTCGGCAATGAAGGATATATTGTTTATTGAAACCGAAGCAAGAGAGGCTATCGATGATAGAAGTATCAAATCATTAATAGCGAAACTGTTTTTTTCAGAAGAGGCAAGCATAACGAAACCAAGGAATTTATTTTCAAAATAAAAAGCTGAAGCTATTAAAGATTTTCCAGTAATAAAACCGCTTTTCAATTCAGGTTGTTCGACGCTAATATTATTGAGTAAAATCTCCTTTTTAAATTGAATAAATTGATATATCCCGTCAGTTTTTGCAACGCCAGTTAATCCCGGATCAATTCCAAACGCCGCGTGAATATCCAGCTCTTCGGTAAACTCATTATACACAGCCATTATACCGGAATTGCAATTCTTGCACATATTCCTGATATTTTTAAAAACCCTATCGCACATCTGAGCCAAATTCTTGGAAGAGGCTATTGTTTTGCCTATTTCATAGAGACACGCAAGCTGTTTATTAGTGGCTGAAAGCCTGTTGAATGTCGCAGACATTATCGCGGACAAGAGCTTCATTCCGGAATCAAGATCACTTGAAATTAATTTACGAAAATTATCTCTTTTGATGCTCAAAAGAGTGACATCAGACAGTGCCTTTACGGAGGCGATTCGGGGCTTGTCTTCGAATAACGACATTTCTCCGAACTGGTCGCCGGGCAATAATATGGATAGTACTTTCACATCTTCAGACGAAATACGTTTAAAAATTTCTATTCTTCCTTCTTCAACCAGATAAAAATCATTAGCTACCGATCCTTCCTCAAAAATTATTTCGCCTTCTTTTATTCTTTTTTCTTCTATTATACCTGAAATATTTTTTAAAACATTGTCGGACAACTGACTAAATACGGCAAATTTTTTTAATTCCATTTTTCCTCCCTGCATTTTGAAACACAAGCATATTATTGCTATGTGCGTTATCAGGAATTACAATCACTTTCATGAATAACGGCTGGCGAATTTGACCATTTCAGGATTGTGAGCTTTTGCCAAAGCGTCATCAAGGGATATTACCCCGTCCCTAACAAGATGTCCCAGCGACTTATCAAGAGATTTCATGCCGGCTTTTTCTCCTACTTCTATGGCTTGATATAACTGATGCGTTTTCCCCTCTCTTATAAGATTGGATATAGCAGTAGTAACTATCATTATTTCTCTTGCCGCAACCCGTGAATTACCGTCAAGGGTGCGTACCAAAGTCTGTGAAATAACAGCCTGCAGACATGTGGAAAGCTGCATCCTGATCTGCTGTTGTTGGTACGGAGGGAACACATCTATTATTCTGTCTATGCTTGACGGAGCATCCGTAGTGTGCAATGTGGCGAGCACAAGATGTCCTGTCTCAGCTATAGTTATAGCGGCGCCTATAGTTTCCAAATCTCTCATTTCTCCCACAAGCACCACGTCCGGATCTTCTCTGAGAGCATGCTTTAACGCGTCCGTAAAAGAATGGGTATGCATCCCGACTTCTCTTTGCGTAACAATGCAATTTTTCGACTCATAAACAAACTCAATAGGATCCTCTACCGTAATTATGTGATCCTTGCGGGTTTTATTTATAATATCCAAAAGGCAGGCAAGAGTGGTTGATTTTCCGCTGCCTGTAGGTCCTGTGACAAGTATCAGCCCTCGCGGGAGATGAGCGAGTTTAACAATCGATTCCGCAAGCAGTAATTTCTCAGGAGAAGGTATTTCAGACGGTATAGATCTAAACACCGCGCCCATGCCGTTTTTATGTTTAAGCACATTCAATCTGAATCTTGAAATTCCGGGCAAATGTATAGAACAATCCAGTTCCAGTTTCTCATCAAAATGTTTCTTTTGTTCATCCGACAAAACTGCGTGTATCAATCGTTTTGATTCTCCGGCTGATATCGCTTCGTTGAACTCTCTAAGTTCCTGAATTTCTCCGTTTATTCTTGCCAACGGCAGTTTGTTAACCACTATGTGAATATCAGAAGCGCCTTTTTTAACGGCAGCAGCTAAAATGTCAATCATCTCCATACTATACCTCCTCTAAAATAATTACGCAAAAAAATTTCTTACCGGAACTGTAAATAGACCCGGAAAACCGCATTCTGTGCATGTCCCTTTTTTTGTATCACAAAAATCTCGGAATATCTGCAAAAGTCCTTGCTGCGTCCTTTCGTTTTTTATAATTTTTCCAAAACCGATTTTAGTTGAAGTGCAAAGTGTAATACTATTTATTGAACGCGAAGGTATCCTCGCCCAGAAATCGAATAATTTTCTCTCTTGCGTGCGGTCATCATTCAATGCCAAAGCCAAAGGAATAAATGTGTTTATTATAATTGAAACAGTGCGTTCGTCGCCGAGATACGACACGTCAGATGCCATTTTCCGCGCGTTAAAAGACACTCTCCTTTTCCAATAATCGGCATTGCCGGAATTTTCGCACATCAGTTTTTTCCGAAATGATGCAGCGGAAAACCTGCCTTCCATTACCTCTTTTAAAAAATCATTAAATAATTTTTCCAAACCGCATGCGTCATATTTACTTAAAATTATACTTAAAGCCGCTATTCTCCGGTATGGAAAATTAAAAGGACGCAGACCCTTAAATTTCCATGAATCCTTTTTTAAAACCTCTGACGCAGATATGTCCTTTCTTATTGTTTTCCATATCTTGCGTACTTTGGAGATATATTCTTCAGATTCATTGTCAATCGCGTTAACTCTCTCAATTTCCGGTATAAGTCCGGACACGCCCAAAACAAGAGACTGTATTCTCAGAGACTTTTCTTCGAATTTTTCAGCTTTAATAACATCTTCTATTCTCTCAAGCGGCAGCATATCAGCCAATTTGCGAAAATTCGCCCTGTTAGCTCCATACCCCAACCCGTCCATAAGTCCCCTGTAAATTATGCCGGCAATCGAGCGTTTCCGCAATTCCTCTGAAAAGACACCGCTTTTAATCCTTACTCTTTCATCACCTGCAACGGCAACAAGATGTTCAAGCAAACTGTATTTATCCGGATTATATGAAGCGCATCTGCCGCGGTGTTTTCCTTCCCCGCCGGGATAATTTTCCACATCAAATTCCGCGTTATATCGATCTATTTCATTATTGGCACAGGAGCTAAGTTCCAAACAAGGTATTTTTTTCCCTAAGGAATCAATAATAATATCTTCTTTGGTGTTTTTCCACGCTATTACAAATAAAACCGCATTTTTCAACAACGGATCTTTGCCGCGACCGAATTTAATCCAGTCCGAGGAAAACAGATCTGTTACAATGTCTCCGGCGATTTCTTTATTATTGATTAAAATTTTTGCGTTTTTGAAATCCGGTCCAACATCGAAATTCCAATTACCCGGGCATAAGACACAGATAGAATCTCCGGAGGAAGCGCGCAATCCTCTGCGTTCTATTCGTTGTTCACCCCAGATTGTTTTAAGCAATTTTTTAGTAACTGGCGGTTTGTCAGCAGGATTCTCCTCTGTTCTTTTAAGAAGAAAGTTGTCTCTTATTTTGGCATATTTATCGGTAAATCCGGAAGGCTTGGGAAATTTGATTTCGTCTATGTATTTCATTTTAACCTTCTATACTGTCAGATTCACAACAACTCTTCGTTTTGTTTTATAAAGAAAACAAGTTCATCCATGCCTTTAAAGACATTAAAGTTGTAATTTGAAAGAAAATCGCACTCTGATTTTGCCGTAAGAGTCGCATAATCCTTAAGAGCTTTTGACAATAAATCATCTCTTGTTTCAGGGCAATCCCGGGTATAAACATAAAACATAAATTTTTTCTTTTCATCGTGATAAAGAACAAATTTTTCGACATAAAACATTAAACCGCAAACAGGACAAATAACGACATTTACCTCGCCGTTTAATAATTTTTCTTTAAGTTCCGGATTTTTTGTCACATTGATAGAATCCCACAATTTAGCCTGGAACTCAGCGTGGCAACGACATTCTACATCGTAAATCTGACAGGTGGACATAACTCATTCCTTTAATTTTTAAAATAATTTTTTATAATCTTTTGCATGGATTTCAGCGCCTTGCCTCTATGGCTCACACTGTTTTTTTCAGTTAATGTCATCTCGGCAAAAGTCTTTTTAAAAGGCGGATAATAAAATACAGGATCAAATCCGAATCCTCTTTTGCCTGTAGGTTTTTCAATTATGTACCCAGACACCCGCCCTTTAACTATTTTTAGAGTTCCGTTGGCGAAAACCACAGCCATAACAGTTCTAAATCTTGCGAACCTGTTTTTATACGGAATTCCCCGCAACAGAAACAATAATTTTTTAACATTGTCGGCGTATGTGCTTTTTTCTCCGGCAAATCTCGCGGAACGAACACCGGGCTGCCAGTCCAGTGCCTTTACTTCAAGGCCTGTATCATCAGCTATAACAGTCATACCGGAAACTTTATAAAAAGCCATAGCTTTTTTAACGGCATTTTCTTCCAGGGTATTTCCGTCTTCAAGAACCGATGGCGGATTTTTAAGAGTAATTATATTATATTTTCCGCCAAGAAGTTTTTTAATTTCCTTTATTTTATCTTTGTTATTGGTAGCTAGAACTATATTATTTTTTAACTGCATTTTTTTCTATTTTTACTATTTTTGAGATACCCTTTTTGGCAAGTGCAATCAAGTCCCTTAATTGCATATCGGAAAATGTATATTCTTCTCCTGTGCCTTGTATTTCAATAAATCTGCCGGAACCTGTCATTACTATATTCATATCTACCGCCGCATCATTGTCTTCAGATTCGCATAAATCAAGCAATGGTTTGCCGTTTACTATACCCACGGACACAGCTGCGATAAAATCTTTTACCGGAAATGAATTTATCATTTTAAGTTTCATCATTTTTTTGAATGCTTCGCTCATGGCGATAAACGCCCCGTTTATGGAAGTTGTCCTTGTGCCCCCGTCCGCTTGTATAACATCGCAATCAATCATCACAGATCTTTCTCCGAGCAATGACAAATCCACAGAAGATCTCAAACTTCTTCCTATAAGCCGTTGAATTTCATGGGTTCGGCCGGCTGAAAAAGATCTTTGTCTGGAAGTTCTTCTTTTGCCTGCACGCGGAAGAAAAGAATATTCCGCAGACACCCAGCCAGTACCGCTGCCCACCAGATGAGGCGGAACAGTTTCCTGTATAGTTGCTGCGCACAGCACCTTGGTATCGCCAAAACTTATAAAACATGAGCCGTCAGCGTATTTCTGATATCGTTTTTTAATGTAAATCTTTCTAAGTTCGTCAGCTTTTCTTCCGTCTTTTCGCATTTATCCGCCTATATTAACAATAAGATTTGCGTACTTTGTCTTCTTGCCGCACGCTTCAATGTACCTGGCTTTGACTCTTTGAACTTCTTCAGGAATCGCTTTGTCCATAAAATTTTTGTTTTCAAGTTTTTTTAGATAACCGGAAATTTCCTGCTCAAGTTTGGATATTTTGATTTCTAATCTTTTCTTTTCCGCTGTAAAATCTATCTTGCCTTCAAGAGGTATAAATATTTCGGCATCACCCACAACCGCGGAAGCGGAATGAGCGGGATTGGCGTCCTTTTCCTTTATGAATTTCACAGATTCCGCTTTACCTAACATCTTTATGTACTCCGCATATCCGCTTATGGTTTTTTCAGAACAAGAATCCGCAATTCTTAAGTATACTTCCACTGTTTCTCCGGGTTTAATGTTCATTTCAGAACGAATATTCCGTATCGCAGAAATAATATCTATGATCTTTTCCACATCGGCTGTATCTTGATTAGGCACATTTCTCTTTACTGATAGAGCTCGCGGATATTCGCAAGAAAGTATGCTCCCGGGATTATCTTTATTTATATATCCGTAAATTTCTTCCGTTATAAAAGGCATAATAGGATGAAGCAATTTTATGATATTTTCAAGCACTTCCAAATGAATCTTTAAAACTGTATTCCTCTGCTTTCTGTCGGAGCCATACATCCTGACCTTTGAAAACTCAACATACCAGTCACAATATTTTGCCCAGATGAATTCGTATAATGTCCTTGCTGCTTCCGCCGGGTTATAAGAATCTATAGCTGCATTTGCGCTCTCAATCGCGGCGGCTAATTCTGAAAGAATCCATTTGTCTATGTTTTCCAATTCGCATTCTTTTGAAACGAAATCTTTGTCTGAATCATCGAGATTCATAAGAATAAACCTGGAAACATTCCAAATCTTATTGGTAAAATTTCTTGCCATTATAAAATTTTCGTCTGAAATCTGCATGTCTCTTCCGGGAATGCTTTGATACGCGAGAGCAAAACGCAGCGCATCTGTTCCGTACTTATCCATAATGGTGAGAGGATCTATAACATTGCCAAGAGACTTTGACATTTTTTTACCGTGGGAATCGCGAACTATGCCGTGAATGTAAACATTCTTAAACGGCACTTCTTTTTTAAAATACAACCCGGTCATTACCATTCTGGCAACCCACAGATATAATATTTCATGTCCAGTAACAAGCACATCAGTAGGATAATAATAATTTAGATCCCCGTTGTTTTCCGGCCAACCGAATACAGACATCGGCCAAAGAGCCGAGGAGAACCAAGTGTCAAGAACATCAGGATCCCGAAGAAAATCCGATTTGCCGCAATGCGGGCATTTAGACGGCTCATGTCTGGAAGCGACAACTCCTTTCACATCCTTCGACATATTTTCTACGGTAATGGAAGCATTTTGTTTAATATATTCCGGGGTAAGGTGCATTGTGTTGAGCATCCAATCAACGGTGCCAGAACAAGACGAAGAAAAATCGTCTTTCCCTTGATCCGGCGCAATTGATTCTTTTTTATCAGGACAGCAAACCGCCTGTATATCCTTTCCCGCGCAATGCATGCAATACCACAGCGGAATTCTATGCCCCCACCATATCTGTCTGGATATGCACCAGTCCTTAAGATTTTCAAGCCAAAGAATATATGGTTTATACCAAGATTCCGGGAAAAACACAGTTTCTCTTTTTTTTGCCGACTCAATGGCAATCGCAGATAGTTCAGACATTTTCAAAAACCATTGTCTAGACACAAGCGGTTCCGTGGCAGTATCACACCTATAACATCTCGTTATGGGAAGCGTATAATTTTCTTCCTTTTCCAAAAAACCCTTGTTTTTTAATTCATCCAGCAGGATTTTTCTCGCTTCATATCTATCTTTAGACCACAAGTGTTCCAATACTAAATGCCCGGCGCCTTTTTCTTTATCAATGATCGGCTGCCTTTTCAAATCAAGAGATATGTGAGATGTGATTTTTGCCTCTTTGTCAATGACATGAATAAAAACAAGGTTGTGCCTGATAGCGGTTTCAGCGTCGTTCCTGTCATGCGCAGGCGTAATTTTAACAGCTCCTGTACCGAACTTAGGATCAACCATTTCATCCGCAATTATCGGTATAATTCTATTTACAAGAGGAAGAACAGCATATTTTCCGATAAATTTTTTATACCTTTCGTCTGACGGATTTACAGCCACAGCAGTATCTCCGAGCATAGTTTCAGGCCTGGTGGTGGCAACTGTTATATAATTCTCAAAAATATTTTTACAATCTTCTTCAGGACAATTAACTACAGGATATTTTATATGCCATAAATGCCCTTTTTCATTTTCCTGTTCAACTTCGCTTTCATTTAATGCGGTACCGCAGCGTGGGCACCAGTCAACTATCCTCTCACCTCTGTAAATATATCCTTTGTTGAAAAACTCCACAAACGCAGCATTTACGGCGCCGCACCGTTTTTCATCCATAGTAAAGGAAGTTCTATCCCAGTCGCATGAACAGCCGAGCTTGCGCAACTGATATAAAATAGTGTCTCCTGTTTCTTTGCGCCATTGCCACATCGTTTCTATAAACTTATTCCGGCCAAGAGTTTCCTTGCGTTTGCCTTCTTTTTTCAGAAGTTTTTCAACCACATTTTGAGTCGCTATTCCGCCGTGATCAGTGCCGGGGACCCAGCAGGCGTTATAACCTGTCATGGTTTTATATCTTATTAGAATGTCTTGCAGCAAATTATTAAGAGCGTGGCCCATATGAAGAGAACCCGTAACATTCGGAGGAGGGATTACTATTGTAAACGGCTTTTTTGCCTTATCCGGCATAGAATGGAATAAACGTTTTTCAGCCCATTCTTTCAGCCATTTTTCTTCCACATCTTTAGGTGAATACGCTTTTTCCATTTCCATAATATTCGAAAAAAAATTGCCTCTCTGAAATAAAAAGTGGGCTGCGGGAGAATCGAACTCCCAACCTACTGATTAAGAGTCAGTTGCTCTGCCAGTTGAGCTAGCAGCCCATTTCATTATTCACGAATATTTTACAAAATTTCGATATTTTGTCAAACAAAACTTTTTTTGACATGAATTAATTCTACTGTTCTAAAAGCTTTATACAAAATAATATGCGGACAATTTTTCACAATCGTTTGCTCGATAATTCAATTATAAATTATAAAAAAGGCTCCTTGCCAAGCAATTGTTTGCCAATGGTTTTTCAAGCAAGTCGCAAACAATAAAAAAGTATTCCGATTAAGAATACTTTTTTGTTATTCTATTTGCATTTCAAATCACAAAAATTTTACTCCAATAATCTTTTCGAAAAAGAGTAAAAAAATATTATTTTTTTAATTCTTTTATTATTTCAGGAACAATTTGGTACAAATCGCCTTCAATCGCATAAGTAGCAAGTTTCATCATAGGGCATTCTGGATCTTTATTTATAGCCACTATTATCTCAGATGATTGCATGCCCACAAGATGTTGTATCTGGCCGGAAATGCCGCACGCTATATATAATTTCGGAGCAACTGTCCGGCCGGTTTGACCGACCTGATGCGAATAAGGAATCCATCCGGCGTCTACCGCGGATCTGGAAGCTCCTACCGCGCCGCCCAAGATTTTGGCAAGTTCCTCTATTAATGCGAATCCTTCGGGTTTTCCAAGACCTCTGCCGGCTGAAACAATTATATCTGCTTCTGATATATTTATCTTCTGAGAAATATCTGCGACAAATTGCAAAAATTTTGTTCTATTGTTAATAGTCCGCGGTTCAAAGGATTTTTTTATTATTCCCCCCTGCCTGGTTTCATTTTTTTTCGGGGCGCAAAACACCTTATGCCTTACGGTAGCCATTTGCGGCCTGTGATCTTTTGTGAGTATCGTAGCCATAATATTTCCGCCGAAAGCGGGACGGGTTTGCATCAGATTGCGGGTTTCAGGATCAACATCCAGCCCGGTGCAATCAGCAGTAAGACCCGTGCGTATTTTCGCAGCTACGCGGGAAGCGAAACTTCTGCCTATGTTGGTCGCGCCCATCAGAATAATTTCAGGTTTTTCCTCTTCTATCAGATTGGATAAAAGATACGAATACGGATCATCCTGAAACTCTGCGAGTATTTCATGGTCATATAAATATACTTTGTCTGCGCCGCAAGCAATCAGGTCAGCGGCTTTATTTTCTATTTTATGCCCCATCAAAACCGCGCAAAGTTCTACACCAAGTTTATCCGCGAGTTCTCTGCCTTTCCCGAGAAGTTCATAAACCACATGAGAAATCTCTCCGTGTCTCTGTTCAGCGTAAACCCACACACCTCTGTAATTATTTTTGTCAGGAGCTGAAACGCATACATCCTTTTCCATAACTATTGCTTTATATTTTTTGCATGCTTCGACGCAAGCGCCGCAATAAGTACATTTCATTTCATCAATAACGGCAAGTTTCAATTTCCTGTCAGGTATTGAAACCAATGATATCGCGCCAAAAGGGCATGATTTAACGCACAACCCGCATCCTATACATTTCTCGGACAGAATAATAATTTTACTCATTGTTTTCCCTTTTAAATAATTTTAATTTCTTTCAGTTTCCCGACTAACTTGCATGCCTGTTCCTGAGGCTCTCCGGCTATTCTTTCTCCGCCTTGCCTCTGTGGAGGAGTAAAAACCTTCATTACAGTGGTAGGCGAACCGCAAACTCCGATTTTAGTCGCATCAGCTTCAATCTGTTCAGCATTTAAATGTTTTATTTCAGCCTTTTTAGAAAACATCATTCCTCGCAAAGACGGAAGACGGGGAGTGTTTATTTCTTTGACTACCGTAAAAAGACAAGGCAATGGCGTTTCCACAACGTCATAACCGTCTTCCATAAATCGCTCAACAACAGCCGAATTATTTTCTATTTTTTCTATCTTTTTAACATATGCGACATGGGGAATATTAAGCATTTCAGCCACACCAGGCCCTACCTGCGCTGTGTCACCGTCAATAGCCTGTTTCCCGCACAATATAACATCGTAATTACCTAATTTCTTTATACTTTGAGCCAAAGTGTAAGAGGTTGCCCACGTGTCAGAACCGGCAAAAGCCCGATCTGAAACAAGTACTGCGTCATCGCATCCCATGGCAAGAGTTTCTCTGAGAGCGCGATCTGCCTGAGGAGGTCCCATTGTTAAAACGGTTATCTTACCGGTAAATTTTTCCTTTAAGCGGATCGCCTCTTCTACGGCATAAAGATCAAACGGATTTACCTGCGCCTCAACGCCTTCTCTTTTCAACGTTCCTGTCTTATCGTCTATTTTGACATTCGTAGTAGCAGGAACCTGCTTTATTAAAACTATTATATTCATAGTATTTCAAACTCCCATAAAAATATTTAAGCGTATGAAGTTCTTAGACGCGGCTTTATTTCTTCTTCGCAGATTTCTTGATCAGATCCAAGGCTATAACATTTCTCTGTATCTGATTAGTTCCTTCATAGATCTGAGTAATTTTCGCGTCCCGCATCATTTTTTCGACGGGATATTCCTTCATATATCCGTACCCGCCGAATATCTGCACGGCATCCGTTGTAACTTTCATCGCCGTATCCGACGCGAAAAGTTTGCACATCGCGGAAATACCGGAAATATCTTTTTCCTTATTATCTATCGCTCTTGCAGTTAAATATATAAGAGCTCTGGCAGCTTCAACCTGTGTCGCCATATCGGCAAGCATATGCTGTATTGCCTGAAAACCAGATATCGGATGACCGAATTGTTTTCTTGTTTTTGAATACTCGACTGCTTCGTCAAGAGCTCCCGCTGCTATACCGAGCGCCTGCGCAGCAACACCAGGCCGCGACTGGTCAAGAGTTTTCATCGCTACTATAAAACCCGCTCCTTCTCTGCCCAATAAATTCTCTTTGGGAATTCTGCAATCTTGAAATATTAACTCGCAAGTGGCAGAAGCTCTGATTCCCATTTTGTCCTCTTTCTTGCCGAAAGTAAATCCCGGGGTGCCTTTTTCAACTATAAAAGCAGAAGCGCCGCGCGAACCTTTCGCCTTGTCCGTCATCGCGATAACCGTGTATATTTCAGCGACTCCGCCGTTTGTTATAAAACATTTCGTGCCGTTTAACACATAATGGTCTCCGTCTTTTACGGCAGTAGTCTTAGTGGCTCCGGCATCGCTGCCTGCTTCAGGTTCCGTAAGACCGAAGGCTGCCAGACATTCCCCTTTCGTTATTCTTGTAAGATATTTATTTTTCTGTTCATCCGTGCCGAACAATAGTATAGGGAAAGTTCCAAGCGCTGTAGCGGCAAGAGAAAGAGATATTCCTCCATCCACCTTGCATAACTCTTCCACAGCAAGACAAAGCTCAACAACGCCCCCTCCGAAACCGCCGTATTGCTGAGGTATATATAACCCCATAAGATCCGCTTGCGCGAGCTCTTTCACTATTTCCCAAGGGAACTCGCCGGATTCGTCATACTGCTGCCGCACCGGTTTAATCTTTTCCTGGGCAATCTTTTTTGCCAATTCAACTATCATTTTCTGTTCGTCGGTGAAAAAATATTCCATAAACTACCTCCAGATCTAGCACGGTTTATCGTGATTATATATTTTTTTCAATGCCTCGCAGGCTGCCGCCTGCTGAGCTTCCTTTTTATTTTTACCTATGCCGGTTCCCATAACTTTTTTATTTATTGAAACCAAAATCTTAAATAATTTGGCATGCTCCGGGCCGGCTGATGCTATAATATCATAATGCGGTACTGTCTTATATTCGCATTGCACTATTTCCTGCAACTGCGATTTAAAGTCTTCTATAACAATTTCTTTCGAATCAAGATTTTCGAAAATAAATTTTTTCGAAGTTTCGAATCCTGAATCAATAAAAATCGCCCCAATGACCGCTTCCATTGTATTTGAGAGAATCGACTCTTTTTTCCTTCCGCCAGTCAGTTCTTCAGACTCCGAAATACGGACATATCTTGCTATATCATATTTTTGCGACCAATTAAAAAGCATTTTCCTGCTTACAGCAGTTGATTTCAATTTAGAAAGTGTCCCTTCATCGGTATCCGGATATTTATTAAACAGATACAACCCCGCAGCCAAAGATAAAACGGCATCTCCCAAAAATTCCAGACGTTCGTTATGAGCATCAATGCCTTTTTCCACCGCGAATGATTTATGAGTCAGCGCCTGTTCTAAATATTCCGCACGCTTGAATCCTATACCAAGAACTTTCTGAAAATTTTGCGTCCAGTTTTTTCCGGCATTATGATTCATATATTTTATTCATGCGCTTTCAAAACAAGCGACGCATTATGCCCGCCAAAACCGAGCGAATTTTTCAGAACCGCGCGAACTTTCTTTTCCCGCGGTTTGTTAGGCACATAATCAAGATCACAATCCGGATCCGGAAATTCGTAATTTATAGTCGGATGTATAATGCCACGCTCTATTGAAAGCGATGAAGCAATAACCTCCACAGCTCCGGCTGCGCCAAGCAAATGACCAACCATAGATTTTGTGGAAGAAACAGCAAGTTTTTTAGCATGTTCGCCAAAAACTTTTTTTATAGCTCCTGTCTCGGATTTATCGTTAAGTTCCGTTGATGTCCCATGAGCGTTCACATAATCTATGTCTTCTGCTGTAATTCCGGCGTCGGATATAGCGGCGGACATAGCAAAAGAAGAAGCTACAGCGTTAGGCTCCGGAGCGGTAATATGATAGGCATCGTCGGAAGCTCCATACCCTGCGATCTCACAATAAATCCTTGCCCCTCTCGCTTTGGCATGTTCTTCAGTTTCCAGCACAACAATGCCTGCACCTTCACCCATTATAAAACCGTCCCTCTTAGCGTCAAAAGGTCTTGATGCCTTTTGCGGATCGTCATTCCTTGTAGACAATGCTTTAAGCGAACAAAAACCGGCAAGTCCAAGCGGAGTAATCGCGGCTTCCGTGCCGCCTGCTAAAGCCACATCCAAATCTCCGTATCTGATAAGACGCAAAGCATCCCCTATGCAATGAGTGGAGGAAGCGCAAGCGGAAGTAATTGCATAATTAACTCCCATTAAACCATAATTTATCGCAACCTCTCCTGCAGCCATATTAGTAATCAGCATTGGAATAAAAAACGGAGAAATTCTATTTGCACCTTTTTCAAACATCACTCTGGACTGTTCTTCTATGGTATTTAATCCGCCTATTCCGCTGCCTATGATTACTCCGCAGCGGGTTCTGGTTTCTTTTGTAAAATCTATACCGGAATCCTCTACGGCAAGTTTTGAAGCCGCAAAAGCAAACTGAACAAACCTGTCCATCCGACGCGCCTTCTTTTTATCCGTATACAGTTCCGGATTAAAATCATTTATGCACGCGCCTATCTTGGCTGAATGTTTTGAAGTATCAAAATGTTTAATCAAATCAACTCCGGATTTCCCATCCATTAGAGATTTCCAGAATTCTTCTTTACCGGAGCCTATAGGTGAAACAACACCCAAACCGGTAATCACAACCTTTTTCCGCATATTGCCCTCCAAAATATAATTCCTTTCGGCAAAATATATTAGTTTGATTATTTAATAAATTTGTAAACCGACCAAAATTATTTTTATCTCTTTGTTTTTCCTGCCGATATATAGCAAACGAAACCGGAGATTAAACGGATTTACAAATTATGATATTTCATTATATAAAGATATATCCCGAATAATTAACAGCTAAATCCCGAACTCAATAAACGATTTACTGTTTAAAATTTGCTTTAATATAATCAATCGCCTGACCGACTGTAGTTATTTTTGACGCTTCTTCATCAGGTATTTCAAGTTTAAATTCTTCTTCAAGCGCCATAACAAGCTCTACCGTATCAAGTGAATCTGCTCCAAGATCGTTGATAAATGATGCCGCAGGCACAACTTTATCGGCATCCACACCCAATTGTTCAGCTACTATTTCTTTAACCTTTGCTTCTACATCCATAATACTTCCTCCTTTTTTAATTAAAAAGAAAATGACCTAAAAAACAGTGATTATAGTCCGTCCACTTTCTTAATATTTTTTTAAAATCAGTTTTATCTCTGCTTACATATACATTCCGCCGTTGACGGAAATCGTTTGTCCCGTAATATAGCTTGCGTTGTCTGAACATAAAAATGCGACTACAGAAGCAACATCCGCAGGATCTCCGAGACGGCACAATGGTATAATATCAATCAATTTCTTTCTCGCGTCTTCCGATAATTTATCCGTCATCGCGGTCTTGATGAACCCAGGAGCAACGGCATTAACATTTATATTTCTTGAAGCAAGTTCTCTGGATAAAGATTTTGTCATCGCTATAACGCCGCCCTTGGAAGCCGAATAATTCGCCTGACCGGCATTGCCCATCAATCCTACGACAGAGGCTATGTTAACTATTTTTCCATAACGCTGTTTCATCATAATTTTGGCGACGGATTTTGAACAGTTAAATACGCCTTTTAGGTTTATTGAAATAACCTTGTCCCATTCATCATCGGACATTCTTATTAACAGATTATCTCTTGTGATACCTGCATTGTTTACCAGTATATCCAGTCTGCCGAATTTTTCAATTACCTTTTTCGCCATCATATCCGTATCCGCGGAAAGAGACACATCAATCTTAATCGAGAATGTTTCCACGCCGCATATTTTGGATATTTCTTCGGCGGAGGTTCTCGCCTGTTCTTCATTAACATCCACAATCGTCAATTTAGCGCCAAGATTCGCAAGCCCCGATGCTATTTCACGGCCTATGCCTTGTGCCCCGCCGGTAACAACGGCTATTTTGTCTTTTAAAATTTTTTCTGCCATATTCTTTTCATCCTTTTTTAAATTTTAGATAATCCTTCCAAAGTATTCTTGAGAGTAATTTCATTCTCCACATTAAATATGTTTGCTTCAGGATGGATTTTTCTTATCATTCCTGAAACTATGTTCTTCGGCCCGAATTCTATGAATGTCCCGTATCCGGCTGATACCGCTTTTTGTATGGTATCTATCCACAAAACAGGCGATGCGATCTGTTTAACGAGTTTTGCGGGAATATCGTATGCCTCTGTGTTTATTTCAGCGTCACAATTTGTTATTATTGGAAATTTCGGTTTATCGAACTGATATTTTTTCATTTCAATTGCCATTTTTGCAGCTGCATCTTTCATTAAACTTGAATGAAACGCACCTGAAACAGCCAATGGAATCATTTTTACCTTTTTCTCTTTTGCCAGCCTACGTGCTGTTTCCAAAGCAGCAAGTTCGCCGGATATGATAATCTGCCCGGGAGCATTAAAATTGACCGCCTGACATATTCCGCAAGAAGATGCCTCTTTACAAATATCGCAGACTATTGATTCTGTTGCTCCGAGTATCGCAGCCATTCCTCCTTTTGATTTATCGCTTGCTTCCTGAAGGTATTCCGCACGCTTTAATATTAAAGCAAGTGCATCTTCAAATGTAAGCGCGCCGCAAGCAACAAGAGCGGAATATTCTCCCAGAGAATGGCCTGCGCAAAGGCATTGAACATCTGTCATCGGGAATTTGGATTCAAAAAGGCAAAAACATGCTACAGATATGATAAATACCGCAGGCTGAGTATGTTTTGTAAGAGACAATTGGTCTAAAGGCCCTTCAAAAATTATTTTTTTGATATCATACCCCACAGCATCATCGTTTGCACGATTTATTATATCTGAAAAAATGGAATGATTATCAAAAAATTCTTTTCCCATACCTACATATTGTGACGCCTGTCCGGGAAAAACAAACATTATTTTTTTCATACTATAATCCTGTTAAATTTTAATAACAGCTGCTCCCCATGTCAATCCGCCGCCGAATGCCACAAGAACCGCTATATCTCCCTTTTTAATTTTTCCTTCATAAATTGCCTCTTCAAGGGCTATCGGGGTCGTGGCAGCAGAAGTATTTCCATATTTCTGTATATTTATATAAACTCTATCAAGAGTTATATTCATCAATTTTGCGACGCCTTCTACTATGCGTATATTCGCCTGATGAGGTATCACAAGTGTCACATCATTCGGAGAAATCCCAGCCATGTCTATAGCCTTTAAAGCTGAATCTGCCATTGCTCTAACCGCGACTTTAAATAATTTATTTCCTTCCATTTTCAAATAATGTAAACGATCTTCGACTGTTTTTGCAGTAGCCGGATTTCTCGAACCGCCGCCCGGCATAAACAGCAACCCTGATGAATTTCCATCAGCGCCCAAATAAACGGATAAAATATCTGAATCCGAATTAGAATTTCTAAGTATCACCGCTCCTGCACCGTCACCCAAAAGAACGCATGTGCCCCTATCTTTCCAATCAGTGATTCTGGATAATGTTTCAGCGCCTATCAACAAGATGTTTTTATAGGTTCCGCATCTTAAAAAATCCCGGGCTATACCTAATCCGTATATAAACCCCGAACATGCTGCGCTTATATCAAAAACTGCTGCGCTATTCATTCCAAGACCCTTTTGAACGAAACATGCGGTAGATGGGAAAAACATATCAGGCGTAATTGTAGCAACTATTACGGCATCTATGTCTGAAGTCTTTAATTTTGCCTTTTTTAACGCTCTTTCTGCAGCGCGAATAGCTAAATCGGATGTTGCTTCGCCGTCTTTCGCTATTCTTCTTTCCTTAATTCCTGTTCTGGTTGTTATCCATTCGTCATTGGTATCAACAATCTTTTCCAGATCCGCATTCGTTAATATCCGTTCCGGCAGGTATGAACCGATTCCAGCGATTTCAATCCCCATTGTTCTCTCCCAATTTTTTTAATTCTTCTTCAATATGCCCGTTTATATTATTTTTTACTGCATTGGCAGTAACTCTAATTCCGTTCTTAATCGCCTTGGCATTCGAAGAACCATGCCCTATAAAACACACCCCGTTTACACCGAGCAATGGCGCTCCGCCGTATTCATCATAATCTATTTTCTTTTTTATATTTTTAAACACTCCGCGCAGCAATAAATAAGCAGCCATAACTTTTATCGGATTTTTTTTCATTTCGTTCTTTATCAACGAAATAAGAAGCTGCGCTACGCCTTCTCCTAATTTAAGCACTATATTGCCGGTAAATCCGTCGCAGACCACAACATTTATTTCTCCGCGAACAATATCTCCGCCCTCTATATTTCCCACAAAATTCAAATCCGAGTTCTTTAGAAGTTTATATGTTTCAAGGGTCAATTCATTTCCCTTTGTTTCTTCTTTACCTATTGAAAGTAATCCGACTGCAGGATTTTTTATTCCGAAAATATATTTGGAATATAAACTTCCCATTACCGCGAACTGGAAAAGATTTTTCGGCTTGGAATCTACATTAACGCCGGCATCCACAAGCACACAAGGAGCATTAAGCGTTGGAAAAACCGTAGCTATTGCAGGTCTTGAAACGCCTTTAATACGTTTCAGAGTTATCAGCGCGGAAGCGCCAACTGCTCCTGAATGCCCCGCGGAAAAAAAACCGTCCGCTTTCTTTTCGGCAAGCAGCTTTATGCCTTGAGCTATCGACGAATTAGGTTTGCTCCGCAATGAACCGGCAGCGGAATCGCTCATTTCCACAACTTCGGATGCATGAATAATACTTATCGGAAGACCCGCTGAATTGTATTTATTTAATTCCGCGGAAACAAGTTTTTTATCTCCGATAAGAAGTATTTCGTGGCCGTATTCTTTTGCGGCATCCACGGCCCCGGCTGCAACAACGGCAGGGGCATAATCTCCGCCCATCGCATCTACAACTATTTTCATAGAAGATTTTACTGTCCTTTTCGCTCTTCGGTTTTTTTAGTTTTTATTTTTACAACGGAAACATTATTGTAAAAACCGCAAGAAGGACACACTCTATGCGATAGTTTGGGCATTTTGCATTGAGGACATAATATTGAACCTACTGCCGATAATTTCCAGTGTGTTCTTCTTTTATTCTGCCTTGATGTAGAATGACGTCTTTTAGGATTTGCCATAATCTTTAAATCTCCTTAAATATTCAAGTTTACCTGCTTATTATAACAATATAAATTATTTTATTTTAACTTATTTTTTACATATTGTCAAGAAGTATTCTGGTCTGCCTTGCTATAACCATAGCCTCATTGGTCGGCACAACATATACCTTGACATTGGAATCATCCGCTGAAATTTCCGCGATATTGCTTACACATAAATCATTTTTCTTGCCTGAAATCTTTATCCCGAGAGATTGAAGATTTTCAAGTATCTTTCCCCTTATAAAAGGAGAACGTTCCCCTATGCCTGCGGTAAAAATTATATAATCTGCGCCGTTCAATACACCAATATAGGATGTTATGTATTTTTTCACTCTGTAACAAAACATATCTATGGCGAGGCGCGCCTTCGAATTCCCATTTTCATATTCATCCAGAACAGTTCTCATATCAGAGCTTATTCCGGAAATCCCCAGTATGCCGCTTTGTTTGTTGATAAGAGTTTGAACCTCGTTGGGTTTCAATGAATCTTTAGACATCAAATACGGAATTACTGCAGGATCCATATCACCTGTCCTTGTACCCATCATAAGCCCTTCGAGCGGAGTGAAACCCATTGACGTATCCACAGATTGGCCGCCGAGCACAGCGCAAACGCTTGCTCCGTTACCGAGATGACAACTGATAAGTTTTAGATCCGTTATAGGGACTCCCACTGTTTGTGAAAGTTTTTCCGTAACATATTGATGAGAAATACCGTGGAATCCGTATTTTCTTATATTATATTTTTCATAAAATCTATAAGGCAACCCGTATATATGGGCATAATTTGGAATTGTTTGATGAAAAGCAGTGTCAAAAACCAGTATCTGCGGAATATTCGGCAGAATAGATTCTATAGCCATAATACCTTTAAGATGATGCGGAGTGTGAAGCGGAGCAAGTTCAAAACAATCCTCAAGCTTTTTTTTAACCTCTTCAGTCACGATAGCCGGCTCTTTAAAATATGCGCCTCCGTGAACTATTCTGTGTCCTACAGCATTTATTTCAGATTTATTTTTAATAATACCGGTTTCGGAAGATATAAGGATATTGACCACTTCGTTAATCGCTTCAGTATGATCTCTCGCGGAAATCGGCACTTTTATCTTCTTATCGGCATGCGAATGCACCAGTATAGTACCTTCGCAGCCCACTGCTTCTATCTCGCCTTTAGCAAGGCATGTTTCTCCTGAAACTGAACACAACTCATATTTTACAGAAGAAGAGCCACAATTGAGAACCAGAATTTTTTCAACTGCCATAAACTATTACTCCCGAAAAATATTTTTTATTTTACTTTCTCTTTCCAATCGTCATCGGAATATACAAACAATTCAGATGCTTTAAAGAAATATTCCATCTCTGTTTTCGCAGTAGCAGCCGAATCCGAGGCATGAATTATATTCCTTCTGTCGTTAAATCCGTATTCGTTTCTCAATGTGCCCTTTTCCGCTTTTTTTGAATCCGTATTGCCTATTATTTTCCGTACCGCGGCGACAGCATTTTCTCCTTCTATCACGCATACTATGATCGGAGCGGAAATCATAAATTCGACATAGGGCTCAAAAAAAAACTTGCCTCTATGATTAGAATAAAAATCTTCGGCAGTTTTTTGGTTCAATCTTATCATTTTCATACCTACAATTTTGAAACCTGCGGTTTCCAATCTCTCTAAAACTTTACCTATAAGACGTTTGCACACTCCATCCGGTTTTACTATTATAAAAGTTTTTTCAATCATTTATACCTCTCTGATCTTTCTTATTATTTCATCCGCCATTTCGCTCGTTTTCGCAGTGCCTCCAAGATCATATGTAACAACCCTTTTTTCAAATATAACCTGGGCAACAGCATTTTCCAATTTCTTGGCAGCGTCCTTTTCTCCTATGTAATCAAGCATAAGTGCCCCGGACAAAATCATAGCCACAGGATTAACCTTATTCATACCTTTATATTTCGGAGCGGAACCGTGAACCGGTTCAAACAAAGCGATATCCTCGCCGATATTAGCTCCCGGAGCAACCCCCAATCCGCCGACAAGTCCAGCGCAAAGATCGGAAATGATATCCCCGTACAAATTCGGAAGCACCAAAACGTCATACAATTCAGGCTTCTGGACCAACTGCATGCACATATTGTCTATAAGCCGTTCCTCATATTCTATATCAGGATAATCTTTGGCAACTGAACGTGCTACTTCATAAAAAAGGCCGTCGCTAAACTTCATTATATTGGCCTTAGTGACGGCAGTTACCTTTTTTCTATTATTTTTTTGGGCATATTCAAATGCGAATTTAACAATTTTTTCCGTAGCTGTTCTTGAAATGGACTTTATGCTTATTGCGGAATCGTTTCTTATTCTATTATTCGATAATTTTATTATTTCGGCAGTTTCACGGCTCCCTATTTGAAACTCCACGCCAGCATACAGATCTTCTGTATTCTCCCTCACCACTACAAGATCTATATTGGTATATTTAGATTTTACGCCTTCATAATATTTACACGGTCTAAGACACGCGTATAAATCCAATTCTTTACGAAGAGCAACATTGACGGAACGAAATCCGCTTCCTATAGGAGTAGTAATAGGTCCCTTAATAGCCACCTTGTTTTTTCTTATTGAATCCAGCACTGTCGCCGGCAAAGGAGTGCCGTATTTTTCCATTACATCGCTGCCCGCTTCAGCAATTTCCCAATCAATCTCAACTCCGGTTGAATCCAAAACTCTGCGGGTCGCTTCTGATATCTCCGGACCAGTACCATCTCCAGGTATCAAAGTTATTTTATATATCATAATTAAAGAATTTTATAATTTTTTTATCTTTTAGTCAAGGGGGCGCTCGGGAATTCCTTCTCGGAACCGACTCGTCCCAGAGGGCGGTCTCTCGCTCAGTCGGCTGAATGAATTAAGCCGACTTCCGCGAAGTTCCGTTCAGGGACACCCTCGCTTCTGCATTAAGAAAGGTGAAAAACGCAGTCATAAAGTATCATAACCGGCCCAATACTTTTATGACTGAAGTGAAGAATCACGTAGCTACCATTTAACGGTGGGAAAAATTGAAATCTTTATAGAGATTTTTCTGGAAATTAAAAAATGTGGAACGGATTTTTTCAACTCCGCCGAGAGTTAGTTCGGCATCGGAAATGGCTTGATATTTTAAATTAAGCAATTGCGGCAACTTTTCTTCGTCAAGTTCCTCCACTCCCTTTTCCACATATTTAGTAAGTACAAATTCTAAAAACTCTTTTTGTTTGTCATCTAATCCGCTGAAAATCGCAGGACGGGCTTTTATTGCTCTCTCTATTCTTGATATCGGTTTTGTGGCAAAAGCGATATATGATAGCACATCAAATAAATCACTCTTCTCTGCATCTATCAATTTCTGTAATGTTTCCAGTTCTTCCTTGTCATAACCGCGTTCTGCAATTTTTTCTAAAAACGCTTTTCTTGTTACCGGGTTTGACCAAATTTTACGCAGTTCGGCCTCATTTTTGAAAAATTCCGGTAATGTTCCAAACATATTATGCAGGAATTCTTCTGCGGAAATCGGTTTGCCATCAGCGCTCCAAAACGAGGTAGAAATCATATGTTGAATTTCACGCTCTTTCCCGTCCCGAAGTTTTATCTTCAATATTTTTGCTGTGTAGGGTCTTGGACTTGAATCTCCAGGTTCCTTAACCATTCCCGGCTTCTTCCCAGTGGTCATATCTATGGGCTCGCCGTCCCATTCAGGGTCAAAAAAATGCTTATAAGCGTCAACAAAGTCGAGGATGGTGAAAAACTCTTTACCGTCAAAAAGCCGTGTTCCGCGGCCGATTATTTGTTTAAACTCTATAATAGTATTGATGGGACGCATCAGGACGATGTTGCGGATATTGCGAGCATCTACTCCAGTAGATAGTTTTTGTGAAGTCGTTAAAATCGTTGGGATCATCTTTTCGTTGTCACGGAACTCATCCAAAAACTGGTCGCCGCGAGCGCCTTCATTCGCAGTAACGCGCACACAATAATTCGGTTCTGAACTATCCTTGAATTGGTTGATTAAGTCCCTCACGGCAAGCGCATGGTCTTGCGTAGCACAAAAAATAATCGTTTTCTCTTTCTGATTGATTTCGTCAAGCACTATCCGCACTCTCTTGGCTTCCCGTTCTTTTATTTCAATAATTTTATTGAAATCCGGTTCTTCGTAAACTTTCCCCTCTTCAACCTCGCCTTCAATTATCTGGTCATCGGATGTATAAACATAGTTATCAAGTGTGGTTTGAATTCGTTTTACCTTAAAGGGCGTTAAAAATCCGTCATTAACGCCTTCCTTTAAGGAATAAATATAAACCGGTTCGCCGAAATATCTGTAAGTGTCAATATTGTCTTTTCTTTTTGGCGTTGCCGTAAGTCCGAGTTGCACAGCAGGAGAAAAATATTCAAGAATATCCCGCCAGTTTGACTCGTCGTTTGCACCTCCGCGATGGCATTCGTCAATAATTACAAAATCGAAAAAATCCCGTGGGTACTCGCCAAAATACGGAGTATCATTGGGCCCGCTCATAAATGTTTGGTAAATTGTAAAAAATACGCTACCTGTAGTTGGCACACTGCCTTTCTTCCTTATATCGGCCGGACTAATGCGCACCAAGGCATCTTCCGGGAAACCGGAAAAATCATTAAACGCTTGATTTGCCAGAAAATTCCTGTCGGATAAAAATAGAATTCTCGGCTGGCGACCTCCGTCCCTGTTCAAATTCCATCTTGCCTGATAAAGTTTCCACGAAATTTGAAATGCGATGAATGTTTTTCCGGTTCCGGTTGCCAGAGTAAGCAAAATGCGGTTTTTTCCCTTTGCTATTGCGTCTAATGCGTTATTTATAGCGATTTCCTGGTAATACCGAGGTTTTTTGCCTGCTGATTCTCCATAAGGTATGGCTATAAATTTTTCCTGCCATTTGTTATACCCGGAAAATGTCTTTTGCCACAAATCATCCGGGGTCGGAAATTTATCAACATATCTTTCAGCTCCGGTTTCCATTGAAATCTCATAGATCTCTTTGCCGTTGGTGGAATAGGTATACGCTATGCCTAATTTATCTGCGTAGGCTTTGGCTTGAGTTACGCCTTCGGTTGCCCGCAGCCCTTCCTGCTTGGCTTCTATAACAGCAAGTTTTTGATTTTTATAAACAAGAATATAGTCGGCAATTTCCGGCTTCCCGCGCATGCCGCCTGTTTGAATTCTGCCTTCTGTAAAGCGGTACTCACGAAGTATTTTTGTACCTTCTACTTCTCCCCAGCCGCTCGCTTTGAGTTTCGGGTCAATGTATTCAGCCCTGGTTTCCGCTTCGTTCATTTACACCCCATAACATATTTTTTAACTACCGAGAAATCCTCGGTAGTTGCCGCTTTTTTCATAATTTCCCCGCGAATGCTTTTTTAAGGACGGATTTTTTCAATTCATCCAAGTCATCCAGTTTTTTCTGATAAATTTGCTCGAGCTTTTTGGTTTCTCCAGAAAGCGCATCGAGTTTGTTAACGATTAATTGTTGCTCTGTTGGACTAGGGATATGCATAGCCGAGTTTTTTGCCTTAATAATAGTAAATGTTCCAACGGTAGCGCCATTGGAACTATTAATATATTTTTTAAATGACGGGGAATTAAAAAAATACTCTACAAAACGGGAGTTTATATTCCCTTTGGTTTTTAACCAAATAATGTTTCCATCTTTAAAATAAAATTTATCTTTTTGTTTTACAACATAACATATTCCAAGTGTACCAACCCCTGTAACCATGATATCGCCTTCTTTTGGAATACCGTATTTTTCACTATATATCTTATACATTCCCTCTGAGATGAACAATTCATTTTTTACATATCCTTGTTTAGCAAGTTTTACTATTTCTCTGGCTCTATAAAAAGGTACTCCTTTATTTTTCCACTCTGATTTAAAAACTCGTTTGCTTGATGTAATTTCAAAAAAATCACTTAACGTTTTGCTTTCCCAACCCTTGCCGGGATTCGCAAAAACACTCTGCAAATACGATTCAAAAAGCTCGCGGGCATTTTTCAGATTCTTTTCAGTATTTTCTCTTGCCTTTGAAATCCCCGCAAAAACCTCATCCAAAATTTTCACAATATGGCGCTGCTCTTGGAGCGATTGCGGATACGAAATTTCAATTTCTTTGAGTTTTGCTTTATTTAATGTTTTCCCTTTTATTTTAACATCCCCTTGTGCGGCAGTATGCCAGTCGAAGAAACTTAAAAAATAGTATAAATAATTTTTTGATATTTCTTTCTCATTTTTTATCGTTAATGCTGCAATTGCTTCGTTTGTATATAAATCTTTGCCAGCAAAAGCAAGCCGGCCAAGAGTCAATTTGAAGCTTACCAATAATGTTCCTTTTTTGACAATTTTACCTAATTGGGCACCCTCATCCGATATATATTCTTTGCTATCCAATACAATATTGTCAGTCGTGTTCAAAAGATCCGCAATAGAAAGCCAAACATTGTCACCTCTCCTATCTGGGTCCCAATATTTATGGTTTCCTCTATAAGGCGTTTTTCCAAGCTCAATTGTACATAAATCACCAAGTTTTTTTGTTTGCCAATTATTATTCATGTAATTTAGATACTACACTAAAGCTCAATCCAATTTTTTTGTAAAATCTTTCAAGATTTAAATGTTCAATACCATAATGTGAACAGACTGAAGGAATTTTATCTTGCCTTTTCTCACTTTCTTCGCTGATCACATAAATTATTTCTAGCCCATTTCTATATTTTTCTTCTATCGCTATAGCAATTAACCAAGGATCTGCTTGTTCCTTTTCGTACTCAGGGTCAATTAATCTGGGATATTTTTTAATAATATCTGCTACTATTTTTGCCTGACTGTATTTTTGTGTTTCAAAGTAATCTCTTAAAGGCATAACACTTTTTGCTAAGGCATCTGGTTGCCTTGAAGTAGTAGCAATTTCCTCGTAAACAAACCTATGAGAAATCAATTGCCCGGATTTAAACATTGCTTCTAGTTTTTCCCAAATAAGTTCTCTTAATGACTGCGGATAAAAGCGAAATATCCGTATTAGGGCACTTGCATCAATATAATATTTCTCATAATTTGAATTATCGATTATCTGCATTCTCATAAGTGAATAAAATGATTTATTTTTAACCCCAATATATCGGCCGCGCTACTATAAGATATCCGATTGATTTTTGACGCTTCAATGACTTTATTGAATAAATATTGACCTCTTGAATTTATGCTTTTTCGCATTGGATTTAAATTAGGAATAAAATTCTGATTTGGTTTGACTTTCGAGCGAATATCATTAAGCAATTTGAAAAACGATGAATCAGAAATAAGTTTTAAAGTGTGCATTCTTCGAAGATAGACTTCACTACTTATTCTCAGCCACTTCGCCTTTTTGTAGATTTCATCACTATTATCCATCAAAGTCACAACTTTAGCAGGAACTAAAAAACTTCCAGCAAAAGAATTGCACTCAAACTCGAGTCTTTCATCTTTTTTTACCTTTTCAGGGTAGCAAATAGAGGATTGATTTTTTAGGATGTGCCCAAGTTCATGTATCAGGGTAAATATTTTTCCTGTTTGAGCGTGATGAATGCTATTAACCGCTATACAATATGGCATTTCTTCAGCGTAACAAAATCCCTGAATTTCTTCTACAGGCATTTTGAACTGAAAAACAGGAACTCCTAATTTATATTCTATTAAATTTCTTAATAAGTTATAAAAATCAAAAGAACTATTTGTTTTTAACTGATCTTCTATAGATAAACCCATAGTGTTTCTAAGCCACTCCGCAATATTTTCATCGTCAATCGTCTTGATGTGTGGATATTTTATTTTTAATTCTCCTTGCCATTTATATTTTATTTCATAATATCTTTTATCATTCAGTTCCATTAGCAATGTTTTATACCGGCTTGCCCGGCGAATAGCAAGAGAGGTGTCGTTCGACAAGTTGGAATTGAATAAACTTAAATTTCTGTGGTCTGAAGGTCTTCTTGATTTTTTTGGTATATCAGGTAGAAAAAAGCAGGATATTTGTCTTTTATAAAGTTTTGCTAATACTTTTAAATCCGTAAACGGGATATTCTTTCCATTATTTTCCCAGTTACTATAAGTTTCAAGACTAATTTGTAATTCAGAAGCAATATCATTGGCTCTAATCTGCATTTCTTCCCGGGCCCAAATCAACATCTGTGGGTTAATATCTATCAGATTATCTTTCGTCATATTTTTCCCTCACCAATTCAAACCTTTTCATAAATAATTTTCAAAATCCTGGCATTTTCTTCATCCAAATTCACTATTTCTTTTAATATCACTTTTGGATCGCGGAGCACCACTTCGTCATTTTTATTAGGGTTCTTTACCGATAAATCAAATGTTTTTTTATCAACATCGGCAATATTTATTGACCAAGAATTATTAGAATCTGCTTTCGTTCTCTGTAATTTAAGAAATTCTGCCAGGTCGTTTTCATTGAGTGGATTTGTTTTTCCGAGATTTCTATCAAGGTTTAGTTGGTAATACCAGATTTTTTTCGTTGGTATACCTTTTTCAAAAAATAATATTACTGTTTTTACTCCGGCACCCGGGAATGTCCCGCCAGGAAGGTCAAGTACAGTATGGAGATTGCAGCTCTTTATTAGATGCTCGCGAAGCGATGTAGAAGCATTATCTGTGTTGGAAAGAAAAGTATTTTTAATAACAATACCTGCTTTGCCGCCGGCTTTTAGTATTTTTATAAAATGCTGGAGAAATAAAAATGCCGTTTCACCTGTTTTTATAGGAAAATTCTGCTGAACCTCGGCGCGTTCCTTGCCGCCAAACGGCGGATTAGTGAGAATGACATCGTAGCGATCTTTTTCCTGAATGTCCGAAATATTTTCGGCAAGCGTATTTGTGTGTAAAATATTCGGTGCCTCGATGCCGTGTAAAATCATATTCATTATACCGATAATATAGGCGAGCGACTTTTTTTCCTTGCCATAAAAGGTCTTTGTCTGGAGAATTTCCGCATCTTTTGTCGAAAGATTTTTGCTGGCTTTAAGGTATTCAAATGCCTCTACCAAAAACCCTGCGGAGCCAACTGCGCCATCATATATTTTATCGCCGATTTTAGGAGCAACAACTTTGATTATTGTCTTTATCAGTGGACGCGGGGTATAATATTCGCCCCCGTTTCTACCGGCATTGCCCATATTTTTGATTTTTGCTTCATAAAGGTGTGAAAGTTCGTGCTTTTCGGAATGGGAGCGGAAACGCATACCGTCAATAATATTCAAAACCTCGCGCAGGTTATATCCGCTTTGAATTTTATTTTTTATTTCGCTAAAAATCTCACCGATTTTATATTCTATTGTGTCAGGGCTTTCTGCTTCATGTTTGAATTTTTTGAGATATGGAAATAGTTCGCGGTCAACAAAATCTTTTAAGTCATCGCCGGAAAGCGCCTTATTGTGGTCTAATTTGCCTGCTGCTGTTTTTGGGGATGCCCATGCTTCCCATCTGTATTTGGGGCTAATTATATACTCATATTTTTTACCTGCAAGTTTAGTTTCAACTTCTTTGTCTTTTTCAAGGTCGTCAAGGTATTTAAGGAACAAAATCCAGGATGTCTGCTCTACATAATCCAGTTCGCTTGACGCCCCAGCATCTTTATGAAAAATATCGTCTATATTTTTGAATGATTGCTCGAACATAAATATATTTTACAAAATATACGGCAATTATCAAGCATATTACGAGAATTAAACCACGGAAATAATGGTTCTTTCTTAAATATTGTGGAAAAACAGCATGATTTATAGACGGTAAAAAGCATAAAAATGAACAGCGCATTGATTATCAGTAAAAAAGTCAATGAAACATCCGAACTTTGTTGCCTTTATCGTAGGATCTATT
>MWCF01000008.1 GCA_002069855.1 Elusimicrobia bacterium ADurb.Bin231
CTGACACGAATATAGATTCGGACGCTATAATTTCATTGATTTCTTTCATGCTCTTTTCCATACATTTCCTCCATTTATTATTATTAACAGATAGGCGATAAAGGTCAGCCGGAAGATAAAATCTTAAGAATTGTTTTAAGATCCTTTTCGGTATCCACGCCTGTTGTTCGGCAATATATGCGACCGACGTAGATTTTAAAACCGTTTTCGAGAATCCT
This sequence comes from Elusimicrobia bacterium ADurb.Bin231, assembly GCA_002069855.1. GTDB lineage: Bacteria > Elusimicrobiota > UBA8919 > UBA8919 > MWCF01 > MWCF01. Next base: position 219 of record MWCF01000008.1, read on the forward strand.
TAATTGCTCCAGACGTTCGGCAAGTTCGATGGGAGTTTGTCCCATACGAGAAAACTTTATTAAAAATTTCTTTCTAAAAGCATAAATACCTATATGTTTTAACGCACACGGCAAAGCCATGCGGGAAAAATAAACGGCATAATTATTCCTATCCAAAAGAACCTTTACATTGTTAGTATCTGCTTTTTCTTCTTCAGTATTAAATTCCGTGGCTGCAGTACCTGCCATAATCCTTTTATTTTTGATAAGCGGCAAAACAGCGGCATCTATAACATCCTCATTTATCAACGGCTCGTCGCCCTGTATATTAGCTACTATATCGCAAACGATCTTTCTGGCGACATAAGCAACCCGGTCTGTTCCGCAGGAACATTCCGGAGTCATTATCGCGTCTCCGCCGAAATCCGTAACACAGTTGAAAATTCTTTTATCATCTGTAGCCACAATAACCTGATCGAGCAATTTGGACTTTTTGGCGCCCTCGTAAACCCATCTGATCATCGGCTTCCCTAAAATCCGTACAAGGGGTTTGCCCGGAAATCTTGAAGAGCCGTATCTGGCAGGAATAATTCCCACAACTTTCATCTATCTAAAACCTCCAACAATTCGGCTGCAGAAACAGTGGCAGTCCCCAGTTTGCCTACTACTATCCCGGCGGCAAGATTGGAAATTCTTGCGGCATCAACTGGAACACACCCGCATGCCAGAGCAAGAGTGAATGCTGCTATTACAGTATCGCCTGCGCCGCTGACATCATACACTTCCCTCGCAGCGGTAGGGATGTGCGTGCTTTTATTAGATTCAAAAAGCGACATGCCGGATTCGCCACGCGTAATCAAAACTGATCTGCAAGATAATGTTTTAAGAATTTTTTTGCCGAGTTTATCAACCTCATCTTCTCCGGCAGCAGAAATCAAACGCATCGCAGATTTCGCCTCATTAAGATTAGGAGTGATGCAATCAACTTTTTTATATCTTGAAAAGTGTTCCGGTTTAGGGTCAACTGTAACTATCGTGCCGTATTTGCGCGCGATATTTATCACTCCCTGTATTATTTTTCTTGTTACCACACCCTTTCCATAATCGGAAATCAAAACAGCATCTACATCTTTTATTTTACTTTTATAATACGAGAGGATATTTCTGGTAATCTGACCTGAAACCTCCTTCACCGTTTCTTTATCGTATCTAACCACCTGCTGATGTCCGGCGATAATTCTGGTCTTAATAGAAGTTCCCCTGCAGGAATCTACAACAATTCCCGAGGCAGTTATACCGGCTTTTTTAAGTTCGCTAAACAATATCTCGGCTATATAATCTTTGCCGACCACGGAACAAATATCCGCACTGCCGCCTAATGAAACTATATTATTGGCGACATTGCCCGCGCCTCCGAGACAATAAATTTCTTTTTTAACCTCGACAACAGGAACAGGCGCTTCTGGAGAAATTTTTGTCGTCTCGCCGCGAATAAACCTGTCAAGTATCAAGTCTCCCAATATCAATATCCTTGCTTTGCTGAATTTTGCAATGGCAGATCTTAATTCCATTCTTTACACCTCACTCGTAAAATTATATAAATCTAACCTTAAATGTCAAGGGCAATATAAGAGGAAAAGCATGCGTAAATTCAGATTAAATATTCCTTCCTCAAAAAACAAGTCCCAAAATCATAGACGCACAGGCGATAAAAAGACAGGTGCCGAAAATTCCGAGAACAGGCATTAAAATCAATGTTGTCAAGAAGGAACCTGAAAAAGCGCCGGCGAGATCTAAAAAATAAAATCTTCCAAGTGTAGATGCACCTGTTTCGCCATATGCGGATACGAGCACTGGAAATCCAATACCGATAAATGCGCCGGAAACAAAAATCAAACCGTAAAATACAGGCTCGCATGGATATTGGATACACGCAAGTAATTTGAAACAAAAAGGAAGCAGAAAAGCAAAAAGAGACATCAAAAGTATAACCTTTCTCAAAAACTTTCTTTCGGAAACGATTGCGTAGTTCAATCTCTTTATCAAATAACTGCCCGCACTGACTCCGAACAACGCAAGGGCAAACAACATTCCCACTTTATAATAAATATACCCGTAAATCGACTGAAAAGCAAAAATCACCATTAATTCAAGAGCCAAACCGGCAAAACTCAACCAAAACATTACGCCGGAAATTAATCTTTTATTAGATCGACAAATGCGGGCAATAAAAAACGCATATAAACAGAAAATTATAAAAAAAACCCTGTAATAAATCTTTTTTATAGGCATATTGAAAACCGAACCAGACTTGAAATGCGAAAGCCAATGCACCAGCCCGTAAAAATAACACACGGGATAAAAATCGCGATTTTGAAATATATTTTTTTCATTCTCGGCAATCCAGCCGGAAAGCCGGCGTATCCTGCTGCCGTCAAGCATATATTCCATTCGATAAGGAGTTAAGTATAATGTGCGCGCGCCTCTGCCGGCAAGCGCGGATTTAAGATACCCCGGATCGAATTTCAACTCTCTTTCAGAACACACAAAATAATCTGTTTCTCCGGGGATGTAATAACAATTGGCAAAAACATTTTTTGCGGCATTGGAAACGGAAGAACTTAAAAATTTTAGTTCTGGGGACATATAATTTTCCGAAGCGAACATAGAAAAAATCAATATCCCGTTCTCTGAAAGTGCGGATTTAAGTTCTCTAAAAAATTCCAGAGTAAAATACCTGTTGGCAACCCCGGTAAGAGGACGCGGAAGTTCTAATATGGCACAGTCGAACCTTTGATCGGTATTTTTCACAAAAAATCTGCCGTCAGCATGTATAATGCTTATCCGCGGATCGTTCAAAACCGTATGAATCTGCCGAGAAGAATATTTTTTAACGAGCCGGAAAAATACGCGGTCGGGCGCAATATAAACAATATTTTTAACATTATATTTCAATATTTCAGAAAGACCAGATGCTCCTCCGATATACAAAATATGCGCGGGGCTGTCTGAAAGAAGCATGGGCAGATGAATTATTTCCTCGGAAACAGGATTGGCGTAGGTGGAATAAACCCTCGAAGAATTTACAAAAAAATCGAAATCCGAACCGCTTTTGAGCACCGTAATCTTTCCGTAAATAGAATTCCGCGATTCCTCGATCTCAAAAGGCTTCCACAACCGCGCGGACAAAAAATTCTCTATCCGGCATGAACCTGCCAATACAGCCAATGCCGCGGCAAGAACAAATAAATATTTTTTTGAAAAAAATATGCACGCTATGCAAAGCACCGCGCATGACAGCAACAAAGACAGGGTTATGGAATTGAAATACTTCAGAAAAATAATGCTTGCGACAAATCCACCCAACACTGCTCCGGCGGATTCCGCCGAATATGAAACTGCCGCGAGCCCGCGAAAATTTCCCTTGACGGAAAAAGTATCGGAAACAATCACAAACCAGGAACCGAAAATAAAACATACCGCAGCCATACAGACAAAAGAAACAAACAAGAGAGGCACTATCCCAAGCATCTCCGCTGTGGTTTTCCGCATAATAGGCGCTGCAAAACGCACTAAAAATATCTGTGCCGGCATTAAAACGGCACTTATCAATAGAATATGCGGTATATTGTTCCTGCGGGACTGCTTAAGGCGAAATGCTCTCCCGGTAAAATAAGCGCCAATACCCGCGCAAAACATCCAAACACAAAGAAAAATTCCTACGGTAATTTCGTTATCGTTAAAAATAGACAAAATCTCTCTTAAAAATATTACCTGGTAACTCAAAGATACGAACCCCAATAAAAATAATAATAAAAAATTCATAAAATCAATCGAATCCCGAAATAAAAAAGTATAATAGACGAAACTGTCCTTATTATGCCAGATACCTTGCCGCAGGAATTTGTCCAGTCGGAAAAATATCCGGCGGCAAATCCCGCAATAAGCAAAGGTGAAACAAATGTGCCGATGCCAAAACTCAAGCCATACACAGCTCCGGCAGCCGGAGACTCTGACTTGGCAACTATATAAGTGAGAACTCCCAACATAGGAATACAGGGAGAGAGTCCTATAAACAATCCTGCGGAAAATATTCCTATTTCATCATATAAATTTTTTTTGGAAAAAGGGCAGATTCTCTCTGATTTTTTGAAGAAATTAGCTGCTGCCAAACACAGTAAAATTGCGCCTGCGGGTTTATTGAACCGGTATTTCTGAAAAAGCGCAGTATCAAACAAAAGTACGGAAAAAAAACCGAGCAGGGAATACGCGAAAGTTCTGCCGGCAAAAAAAAGAAGAACGCTTTTCAAACCCGCACTTTTTGACACTCCGCGGGAAAGCAGATACGGCAAAAGAACGGGCCCGCAAAAAAACAAGCATGGACCTATGCCAAATGAAATACCTGCTACAACAAGTTCGCCGAGTACTGAAATTTTCATATCTCCTCTGGAATTAAAGAAAAATATTGAAAAGATGCCTTCTTTATCAAACTGTTAAAAAATATTCGGCTATGACGGCCGGATGAATTATCGACAGTGTGATTTCAAAAACGGCATCTAATCAAAACAGCCCTAATAAACAGATTCATTCGAACACTCCGGAAATTTTAAATCCACAAAATCGGCATTTCCCGGCAATGATACTATTTTCCTCTATCCCAAATCCGAGACGTTTAATAATGGTTTTTTTGCAATTCGGACAATATGTGTTTTCACCGGCAGTTCCCGGCGGAACATTCCCGGTATAAACATAATTAATGCCTTCCTCGATAGCAATACCGCGCAATTTTTCCACAACAGACACAGGAGTGTTCGGATAATCTCTCATTTTATAATTAGGATGAAATCTGGTAAAATGAAGAGGGACATTCTTCCCCGCATTTTTTACGAGCCAGCGGCACATTTCCCGAACCTCGTCGGGATTGTCATTGAGAGTAGGCACCACGAGATATACGATTTCGAGATGAACTCCGGAATCCTTTACGGTTTTGATTGTTTCCAGAACAGGAGCAAGACGGGCGCCGACTATATCTTCATAATATTTTTCGTTAAATGCTTTAAGATCAACCTTATACGCGTCAACATATTTCAAAAGATATTTCAACGGTTCTCTGTTAATGTATCCGCATGAAACAACAACACTTCTGATTCCCGCCTTCCTTGCGAGAGAAGAAATTTCCACCATATACTCATAGTAAACAGTCGGCTCGGTATAAGTATATGCAATCATATCCGCACGGCTTTTAACGGCAAGTTTAACCATTTCTTCCGGAGTAATATAAAGAGAATCACTTTCTTCTGGAGCAATCTTGGATATGTTCCAATTCTGGCAGAATTTACACCCCACATTACATCCGGCAGCGGCAATTGAGAATGCGCGGCTGCCAGGCAAAAAATGGAAGAAAGGTTTTTTTTCGACAGGATCAACGTTTATGGTACAAGGTCTGGAATATGTAAGAGCAGTTAAACCGCCGACGGAATTTTTCCGCGTACGGCACATACCTCTTTGCCCGGGCGCTATTGTGCATTTCCAAGGACAAAGCAAACATCTTATATATCCGCCGGCAAGTTTTTCCCAATACAGCGCAGTATGCTCCGGAGGATTGGCATCATTGTATTTCTGAAAATCCGCATACGCATAACACAGTATTTGTATAACGGCGAATGCAATAAAAATAATTTTTTTAAACATCTGATCTAATTAAACTATTAAACGACTAATATTAAACCGCATCTGCGGAAAAAATCTATTTCCGATTCTTCCAGCGTCGTTCCGTACCGTGGTAAATTTTCGATTCCGCGTCTATAACCTGAAGTTTTTTGCATAACGCCAGAAGCTCCGGTTGAGTTATACGATTTTTAAAATAAAGCCGGTACGCGGTTCGGCCTATATCCAAAATGATAAGAAACTTTTTTCTTTCATAACTCATTTCTTTAGTCTTGATGTTTTTCAAACGGCCGCCATAGATAGGGTCCTCTTTAAGCACTTTCAACAGGCCGAGCAATCCCGTTTCCGCGTCCTGAACAATCTTTTTTAAATCCATATATCCTCCCCAAATATTAAATAATTAAGTCCCGCAGTTTAGTTATATTTTTTATATCCATATCCAGATCGGCGACGTGTTCTGATCTCGGGGTTTCCAAAATACCAGGAATCTTTTTTGCTATTTTATGATTAACTATGGAGGCAAATCCTTCAAGACCGATATACCCGGTTCCTATATGCGCGTGCCTGTCTCTTCCCGATCCCAATACTTCGGCGGAATCATTCAGATGGAATAGGCGCAAATTGGAAAGCCCTATTTCAGAATCAAATTTATTAATAACAGCATTAAATCCTTCGCCGGAAATATCATACCCTCCGGCATACAGATGGCAAGTGTCCAGGCATACGCCGATACGGGAATTATCCTTTACGCAGTCAATAATCCTTCTCAACTCCTGGAAGTTCTTGCCTATATCCGTTTTCCCTCCGGCAAGATTTTCAAGTAATATCATTACCTCGTTTTTCACTTTTTTTAAAGATAGCGTAATGCCGTTTATTATTCCGGCTATACCTGTTTCAAAATCCCCTGATGCATATCTTCCGGGATGAACGACCAGATACCGCGCCCCAAGAATTTTGCATCTTTTCAATTCGTCAATTAAGACGGCAATTGATTTTGCGCGAAGGTTCTCATCGCAGGATGCCAAATTCGGAAGATACAGCATATGAACAACCAAGGGACTGATATTATGATAAGCAATGGCCGCCCGAAATTTTTTAACTTCCTCTATATCGAATTCCCTCCGCGCCCATGAACGCGGAGATCTTGAAAATATCTGAACGGTCTCGCACCTCAGGCGCAGCGCCTCCTTAACGGTATTTTCCAAACCTTTTCCGACTGAACAATGGAACCCTAAACGCATATATTCTTGATAACCAATGTTATAAGGAAATAAATATAACTTAAATTTTAACGTGCTGCAACATTCAAATTTTTTAGCGGTTTGCTTGACAAACAATTTTATGTAAATATAATATTACCTAAGCATACAGAATGCGCGTATGCGCAGAAATGCCGGAGTGGCGAAACTGGCAGACGCAGCAGACTCAAAATCTGCCGGCTCTAAGGAGCCGTGTGGGTTCAACTCCCTCCTCCGGCATTATTAGCAAGCAGCCGATTCTTAACTTACGGAAAACTTTTATAATTACATCCCGGCAGGCGGCCACACAACTCTTAAGAACAAAGATCTTCAATTATTTTCCAATCAGACACCAATGTTGATTGATCTGTTATATCTATCGCGAAGAAAGGATTTCTTCAAGCGTAACAATTTTGTACCCTTTCTTTTTTATCCCTGCGATTATATCAGGCAACACATCGGCGGTAATCTCCTTCTCATGGAAAAGCAATATGGCGCCGGGCTGTATAGAAGCAAGATAATTTTGTATCATTTTTTCCTTCGGTAACTTTTTCCAGTCGCAACCAAAAGACCAATTAACTATTGTATGTCCGGTTTCCGCGGCGATTTTACGCACATCCGAGGACACAAATCCATTGGGCATTCTTAAATATACGGGCCTAACTCCCGCAATATTTTTTATGGCTTGAGCGCCTTTCGCTATTTCCCGCCTGACTATGGCATTGAATTCATCTTCTGTTTTTGATTTTCGTAATTGATAATAGTTCTGGTGAGAGTAGGTATGATTTGCTATCGTATGCCCTCTTTTCATATATTCAGCTGTCTGTTGAGGAAATAGCCCGACTCTGTTGCCTACAACAAAAAAGGTCGCTTTCACTTTTTCCTGCTCAAGAATAGCAAATATTCTTGCCAGAGGTGCGGAAGAAGGGCCATCGTCAAAAGTCAGAGCCAGTTTCTTCTCCCGTGACGAGGGATTTACATGAGCGGTTTGTTCGCCGCGGAATATTTTAACGCCGGTATTCAGCAACAGTAATAGGAATAATACATTAAAACGCATCAATTTTGGCATTGTAATATACTCTTTCATTTATACCGGTAAAACACATCTGCGGCAAATATTTGTTATATTATATATGTTTATCCGTTGAATTTCTACCGGCAAGGAAATATGCAAAACTATTTAACACAAATGCGGACGGATTATAATTATTAATCTTTAATGCCGAGATCCCGGTTTATTTTTTTCAATTTCAGAAGCGCCATGGGATGTTTAGGATTAATAAGCAGTACCTTTTCCAATTCCTGCTTGGCCGCTTTCGGATTGTTTGAATTGAGGTATTTAATAGCTGCGGAATAATGTTTATCAATATCTTTATTTACGGTTTTTACATTCACAGGAGTTGGAGTTTCATCCACCGGTTGGGGCGAAATCTTAGTTGTTTTAGCGGGAGATTTCACAAGCGCTGAAGAAGTGCTCTTTTGTTCATCTTTGACTTTTGTTTTCACTTCTCCGGAAGAAGAGAACTTAGGGACAGGCAAAGATTTTGTTTCCGCGGCTTTTACATCTTTCGGCAAGGAGGATTTAACAGGCAATTGCCCTTTTGAATTGTTCTTATCTTCTTTAACCTGCGATGTTTGCCTTGATGCCGACGTCTTCACAATCGGTACAGGCGGCGCCGGGCGAGAAGGGCCTGGTTCAAAAGTCTTGGTTAACGTATCAGTAGATGTGTCAACGGCTATTTCCTGTCTCCATAATTCAAGTTCAGATATATACGATTCCGGAGAAATAACCACAACCACCCTTCTATTTTCCGGCTGGCCGTGTGTAGGATCCACATCTAATTTTCTCGGTCTGGTATCAGCGTAACCTGAAGATTCGAAACGTTTGCTGTCCAATCCCTGACTCAGAAAATACCTTACCACAATACCGGCGCGAGCACTGGACAATTCCCAGTTTGTGGGGTACGCTTTGCTTCTCATAGGCAAACTATCAGTATGCCCCTCAACAAGCACTTTTCGCTCACTGATTTCTTTATAATTCAACAGATTCGATATTTTAGAAAGTATAGGCACAGCCTCTTCTTTGAGATCTGCTTTGCCAAGGTCAAACATCAATTTATCTTTAAAACTTATTTCTACGCCCTTGGAGGTCAAGCGAACATCTATCTGCTCCTCCATCTTTTCAGAAACAATATATTCTTGAATCTTTTTGGTAAGATCGCTGAAAGTTATCTTTTTAGGTTCTGCAAAATATTTAGTCATTCTCTCGATTTTAATTACATCCAATTTGGACATACTCACGAGAACAACAAAAAAACTAAAAAGAAGGGTAACCATATCCCCGTAAGATTGCAGCCATTTATCTGTGGAGTCTTCGGGTTGCCTGTGCCTATTTCTAAAACTTATAGCCATAATATCTTTTATTTACCTTTTGTTTCAATAGTTTTATAGAGACGTTTTCTTACGGCCGGAGCTATGAAACTGGCAAGATTATCTTTGATATATATAGGATGTTGTTTTTCAAGAACATATTTTAATCCTTCGATTTCCATCACGCCAAGACGCAAATTAATTTCCGCCTGATGTTGAAGTTTGTTTGATATAGGATTAAAAACGAGATGCGCCAGTATAAGTCCGTATAATGTTGTAACAAGTGCCACGGCAAGAAATGGCCCTATCTTCTCAGGAGAATCCCCCATAACCCTTAACATAAATATCAATCCGACAAGAGTACCCACCATACCGTAAGCAGGAGCAACTGCGCCCATTGTCTTAAAAACATAATAGTCAATCATCTCTCTGTCATATCGTCTGTCAAGCCCAGTTTCCAGTGATTTGTTTACCTCTTCAAGTTTATAGCCCTGCACAATCATATTCAAACCGTCTTTTAACATATTATCGTATTTATATGATTTTAATTTCTCTTCCAATCCAGGAAGCCCATTCTTAGAATATATTTGGGAAAACTCGCACACTTCTTCAATTTTTTTCACAAAGTCATGTTCCGTAAACTTGAAAAACACCACAACAAATGCCTTTATACCCCTAATAAGATGGGAAATAGGATGAGCAATCAACGTGGACGCAAGAGTTCCGCCGAATACAAGATAAAAAGACGGGAGATTAACATAAAGATCATACACAGTTTTTATCTGCGCCATATCTTGATGAGATGTTTGGATGATGGCCACTACCATTAAATACAAACCAAGACCTATACCGATTATTGTTGTAGGCATTTAGCGACTCCTGTATTTATTTAACATTAATTTCACATCCGGCATATCCGGATTAATGTCCAGAGCCATTTGCCAAGAGGCTACAGCGGAAGCCATGTCCCCGAGCGTATAATACAATGACCCTTGCAGCGCGTATCCGAGCGCAGTCGGTTGTTTTCTTATAGATGTCTGAACTGCAAATAATGCTTCTCTATATCTTTTTTCATAATATAATTTTTGAGATTTATAAATGCCGTCAATAGCACCTGTATCCGCAAATTGCTGCTGCGCGGAACTCTTCGCAGGTTCAACATCCTGAGGAGCTGTTTCACCGCGCTCCTGCTTTTTTTCCGCGGAATCTGTTGCATCCCGTTGTTGAGGAATATAAGGCTGTTGATAAGGGCCTGGAGATTGCGGCATAATTACAGTCGTCTGAGGCGGATACTGCTGATAATATTGCGGTTGAGGTTGATACTGTTGTTGCGGCAAAGATCCCGGCTGCCTCTCCGAGCGTTCAGGCATTGATGAAATTATTTCTTTTCTTTCTATAACAACCTGTGGCTGCGGGGATTGAGAAGCAGCGGAAGATGATTGACGCGTAAAATTAAAATTCATATCAACATACATAGGATCAAGCAGAAATTCCACTTCCTGCCCGTCTTCCAAAAGGCGCAATTTCACATACTGGGAATCGCTTCCCTGCGAAGCGGCGATAACATTCTTTTTTGTCTGATGATCGGAAATCTCTTTCAGCCCTTTAATTTGCTCCTCCTGGGAAGAGGTTTTTACTTTATTGACAAGAGCCTGAGCCTCCGCAAAAGTAGTTATTTCAGCGGCGCGCGCGGAAAGAGATTCTTTATCCGGCTGCGTATCCTGGTCTGAAGCGTCCGAAAGATTTACTTTCGGCTGAACCGTTTGGCCTGCGGATACTTCACTCTGCAACTTTTCATATTTCTCCGACAAATCCATATATTTAGAATTTAACTCATTGTAGGAATTAAGCAGTTTGGAAAGAAGATTTGTTAAAACGCTCTGCCTTTCCTGATTAGAAGTATTGGCTGTAATCTCCGTGCCTGGAAGAGGATTGCCCATAGTATCAGTCAAAGACATACCAACAACCGAAGGAGACGACGGCGCAGGAGTTTCAGGTTGCTGTGCGTAAACAAATACAGGGATAATCAGATTAAGGCATAAAATTAAAGCGTAACAGGGAAATTTCATAATACATTCCTCCAACTGTAACTTTTCTATTTCCAGCAGCGCTTGACGCAATTACTGTGTCTTCACTTGTCACATACGAGAAACCGGCTGCCACTGAAAGAACTCTTGTAATATCGCTCTCAAATCGAATCCCGAGCGTTTCCAGACCGGAAGTACCTCTAACCCATATTTTCCCGACGCTTACTTCCGAAGCCAGAATATCTCTCGGCTTTGTAAAAGGATTAGCTATTTTTTCATCTGAAAGTTTTCTTGGTATAAGAGATATTCTTACGCCTATTCTTGCAAAAACAGTGGCAAGAACTCTTCCGGACACACTTGTATTGTCAACAGACACATGCGTCCCTGCAACATCTCCGGATTTTAACCCGCTGAACAAAGACAATAATCCGCCCGCCAACGTAAATCTGACTTTATCCGTAAAAATTGTTTTCTCAGATATTCGCGCGTCAAGACAATAATATTTCGCAAAATCAGGCACATCCACGCCAGTTACACCAGGTATATCTCTCAACTGCAGTCCAGCAATACCGAATCCGTAATCTATGCCAGTATATTTCTTTACCGGCAGAGGCGGAGGGGGAGGCGGAGGTGGCGGAGGAACAGGAATAACGCTGGACAATTCATGGCTCCACACTATCGCCATATTGCGTGCGTCAAATATTCTCACATTCATATACAAGGTGTCACTGGTAAAATACATCTCGCCTTCCATAAGACCGTCAAGACGCAATTTCTCTCCGAGCTGCTTTATTTCATCGCTCGTCTGAAAACCTGAAGAAAGCGTAATCACTCCTTCAGACGCACTGACCTTGATCGGCTTAACTTCAGGCGCGTATACCATTGTTATTTTTCCGGCAGACGCGGCTTTAGCTTCTATTTTACCTTGTATCTGCTTTGCCAAAGGCACAGACACCACAGATCTGTCCGCTTTCATCGAAATAAAAGCTACTCGTCTGATTTCCGGCGGGATATCCACCATTCTATCAGGCAGATTATTGATTGTCAAATCCACTAAAGACAATATCTCTTTGTCAGACAACTGTACTGCGGAAACGCCGGAAACACATGTCAATCCGGAAAACAAAACAACCGCCAAAAACATAATAAAACTGCATTTCAGTTTTTTCATAAATCCTGCCTCTTATGAAATTAATTTTGCCAAATCAAGTTTGCCAGTTTTAGCCAAACCGGAAATTTTACGCGTGATTTCCTTGCGCGCGGACGCAACCTGTTCCAGCGGTATATCCTCGGCATTCTCAATGGCATCGCTCACTATAACCCGCACGCGGGGACCTAAATTGTTTATTATTTTTTCCTGAATCTCTTTAGACGAATTAATCAAAGCTTTAATAACTATTTCCCTGTCTAAGGATCTGACCACATCGGCAAGATATTTATCCGGCAGTCTGGTCAATTCTTCAAACGGCAAATAGAATTTCCTGACCTCGTTGGCAAGAGCAATGTCCTGCTCTCTTATATTGTCTAAAATTTGTTTTTCCTGTTCTGGAGACGCGCCTTCCAACATCTTCAATAATGCTTCGACGCCGTCGGTAGTAACATATTTTATCTGGCCGGCTTCAACTGCCTTTTTGGCAAGTCTGTTGGAAATATCCCTGTACACCGCAAAAGGTATCTTCTTAAGTTTGCCCATTTCTATGGGTATTCTATCCTGTTTTTCCTGAGGCAATTCTTTTATCACGGCATTGGCAATGTCAGCTGCAACCTGAGCAAGCACCACGGCAATGATTCCCACTTCTTCATCTTTAACTACATGGTAAATCTGATGCGCATCCAGCTGTTTCATAAACTGAAACATATCTTTTTGATCAGGCTGATTCCCATTGCCCTGAACACTTCTTAGATACTGCTGTTTTTGGAAATCCTCCCTGAATCTCTTAAAAGTTTCGCTTATGCCGTCTCTGTCAAAAGACACCATTTGATTCATGGCAAAATCTATTTTTGCCCGAAGTTCGGTGCCGAGATATTCCGCGACAAGTTCAGTTAAATGCGGGTCCGTGGCCTTGAAAAACGCCGCTGTCTGGTATATACCGTCATCTTTATCTGTTTCAATCCACTGACGAAATATTTCGCTTGATAATCCGGGATTGCCCACCAGTGTAGTTACCATTAATTGCCTTAATTCATAAAACAAATCCTTCTCGCTGGGGTTATCTTCGGATTCCCTGATATCCCTGCCGGAGGAATCTGCCGAAGACGCCAATAAAGCCTTTTTATCTGAAGAAATAACTGCCTGCGAAACTTGTTCGCCCGATATATTCTTTCCCATACCGAGCATCGGGAGATTTGAAGATTTTTGATTCGGTTTTTTTATGAGGCTAAGAATTTGCAGTATTATGAGTATCACAACCAATCCGACAAAAATTCCGTAATAAGGAGGCAACACATTTTTTTCAGGAACAGATGCCAACGCTTTTTGTGCGTCAATCTTTGCCTTTTCCGCCTCTTCGGCGGTTACAGGCATTGTCGGGAACACCATGGGTTTAAGCGCGAAGGTATCTCCTCTCAACTCATCAAATCCAGCGCGCATCATAATTACGGATTTTATAAAATTGGAGTCGCTTTCTTTAATAATTTTGTCGTTCACTAATACTACAATTTCCATAAACCGGATTTTGTAATCATTAGTGTACACCAGTTTGTCGTATATAAACTGTTCCATATTCTTGCTTCCGGATTGTTCTATCGGGACAGGCAAACCAGGCAAACCAAGTTCTATATCGGAACTTTCCGAGGACGAAGGATACTGCCCTGTTCCTCCGGCAACAACTCTGGCAAGATGGACTTTCACATCCGCGACAAATGCATTTTTTTCATAATACTTTTTCAAGGTTTCTTCCAGCTGTGTTTGGATTCGTTCGGAGACTGCTGATTCGCGCCGCAGCAATTCCAAGTCCTGTTCAGTGCCGGAAAAACTCATACTCCTGATAATTTGAGCAGATCCGTTTGAGCAGAAAAGTCCGAAAACCAGAACTGTGAAAATAATGGCCCTGATAATATTGCGGCTAACACTCCCAAACATCTTATCAAACATACCACCGAGAAAAGAAAAACACACAAACTGTTTTAAAGTTTCTTTTTCCATTTTTCATCCTGTTTATACATAAAATTTTATTTGCCGGAATCATTTTTAATTGTGTGCCAACCGGCATATTATGATAAATTACTGTTTTAATTATATAATATTTTCTACAATTTTGTCAAGCAATTTATAAAAAATTGGAAATTTTGTCTCAGCGCCATGGATACCATTTTGTCTCCATGTCTTCAGGATAAAGAGTATCCTGTTTCTTCAGCGGAGGTTTTAAACGGATATTAAACCAGAACTCGGAAAAAGATGGATTCCTGACTGAATAAGAAAAATCCGCCTCCCAGCAATGAAGATCCCTGTACACCCGGAACGCCTGCTCATACAAAGACATTTCTCTGTATTCGGTATCTATAAATGTTTGATTCTTGTATGCCAGCCGCCACTTCCCGACCGGATGGTATCTGACTTCTCCTGTAAAAACAACCTGCCCGGGATACACCCTTTCGTTGGAAAACCCAGCGCGGAAATAAACGGCTTCCCTGTCTGCTTTGAACAAACGGATTTCTGAAGAGATCTGATTTGATTCGGGTTTCCTTAAAGCCGCATTATAATTATTTCTAAAATATAAATATAACCATTTATTCGGCGAATACTCCGCTTCAGTGATAATTCCGTCCAGCCGATTTCTCAAACTTCGAATGTTTTCGTTAAGTTTGGTTCTTAAATCCAAATATGCCCATGTACGCACGGAAATTTCATCCAAGTATATCCACTGATCCGCACGCAGTTTATTGACAAGGACTCCGTGATACTCGTCATTCTTCCTATTTATCCCCTGCTCGAAATGATGCCCGAAAGTATTTTCCAGAAACTGGAAAGTGCGGATTTTCCAACTGATATCCGTCAGGTAATTTCCCAAAAAAATATTCTTTTTTTCAGACACGGGCAGACTTTCCCGTTCCTGCCAGGAACCGTACAAACCGATTTCGGAAGTCATTGTGATTTTATTGCTGAGCCTAAGCGGATTAGTGAAATTTATGTTCCCGCCGCTTTGCAGAATATGATCACCAACCGCGGATTGCCATTTTCTTTCCGCGTTAAAACTCCACGAATAATATAGAGGAACTTTTTTGATTTTAATTCGGGAACTCGCGAGAACAACCGAAGGAGATATGCTATCCTGCAACTTATAGACCCCTGCCGAACTGTCAAAAACATCGTATCTTGAAAATAAAATACGGGTTGTCATCTGCGGCATATTTTTCGTAAAAGCCACGGAGGAATCTATATCCCTGCTTATCCTGATCCAATCGCCGGAATACAGATCATTAAAGGTTTCATCGCTCATTATATTGGAATTTATCTGGGCAAACCATGAATGCGGCAAAAGCTGCCAGTGATAAAGACGCGCGTTCCATCTTTCATCCCCAGTATCTTTTTCCTTTATGTGATACCCGTAAACAGATCCGTTCACAGTATCTGCGGAATATAAAACTTCGCCGCCTTTGCCCCATCCTTTGTAAGCAAAATAATCAAGATAAAGTTTGCCGTATATGTTTTCTGACAACGGATATCCCAGCATCCCCTCCACATAAAAACCGTCTCTGCGGTTGTATCCGGGTTTTAACTCAATCTTCAACGGTCTATTTTTAAAAGATTTATAATAATACGGGAGATAGAATACGGGTATTTTACCGGCATAAAAAATTATATTGGAAGCGGAAATATATCTGTCCGGATAAAGACGGGTTTTGCCGGAAGTAAAATGGTAATGCGGGGGATGCAGATCGCAGGTTGTAATTTTTACTTTTTTCATAAATATTTCCTTGCTGGCCAAATCTATGAAAGCGGAATCGCAGTTCATTATCAAAGGTACTCCTCCGCTGACAGTACGCATAGTCACATTGTCGGCAAATTCCGCCTTGCCGGAAGTTTTATCGTAGCTGGCGCGGCCGGAATCTATCATCAGCCCTTCATCCGCGCGGGCAAATGAACAAAAGATAATTGATATAAACAAAAAAGAAAATATTTTCTTCATTTTTATTGATTTAATTCCATGCGCGCCATCAAAGCTGCTCCTATAGCGCCAAGGTGACGCGCGTAATCGGTTTTTTTAATACGCACGTGTTTGAACGCTGCAGCAAAAGAACGTTTCTTTATTTCCCTGGTCATTGACAGGGAAAACAAATCATAATTGTTGGAAACCCCGCCGGATAAAGTTATCATATCCGGATTAAAAACATTGATTAAACCGCCAAGCCCTACTGCAAGATAATACCCGAATTTTTCATATACCTTTCTTGCCTCTTTATTACCGGAACGCGCGTGCGCGGCAAGGCAGGCAGGGGTTATTTCATTGCCGGAAAAACCAAATTCAGAAGCGATATTCCTGATTCCCGAAGTGCCTATATACGCTTCTAAACATCCATAATTACCGCAGGCGCATAGATGTCCCGAATGATTTATCGTGATATGCCCTACTTCGCCGGCGCTGCCTGTGGACCCTCTGTAAAGTTTATTATCTATTATAATCCCTCCGCCTATTCCAGTCCCGAGAGTAACTGTAAGAAAATTAGAATATTTTTTCTTGCCGTCCAGATAGTATGAACCGACTGCTGCGCAATTCGCGTCATTATCAACCGCCACGCGTTTCCCGATTTTTTCGGATAAAATTTTTCTTATGGATATATTTTTCCACCCGGGAAGATTCGGAGACACTCTCAATTTCCCGAGACGAAAATCCACATCCCCGGCAATACCCACTCCGACCGCGTTAAAATCTTCAAACCCTGAAATCACATTGCTTATAGTATCAAACACTTCTCCTGCCGAACGATCTTTCATCAGAAACTCTTTTTCCGCTGCCACCGCGCCGCATTCTGAAACAAGAACAACAAGCGTTTTTGTTCCGCCTATATCCACTCCGACATATTTTTCAGACATTGCAATCCCTCGCTTACGGTATAAAAAGATCCTGTAATGCATATTTTACGCGCATCTAATTGTTTAATGGCTTTGACAAGCGCATGAGAAACGCTTTTCCCTGAATATATTTTATCCCGGCTCATATAAAAAGCAAATTCCCGGCAAATCGTTTGGCACGCAGCGCCGCGCGGATTATCAGGTTTCGCAACAACAACCATAGATACCCTGTCGGAAAGATTTTTTACGATTTTCTTAAAATGTTTATCCGCGAGAACGCCGAAAACGAAACATATCTTTTCGCCGCGCAAATATTCTTTCAGCGCTGCGCTAAGCGCTTGAGAGGCAGCCGGATTATGCGCGCCGTCAAAGATAATCGCAACATCGGAACCGCGGTATTTAATAATGCGCACATCAAATCTGCCCGCAAAGCGAACATTTTCAATACCGGATTTAATCTGCCTTTCAGCTATCCCGAGTACACGGGCAACCGAAACTGCGGTGCCGGCGTTTACAATTTGATGCGCGCCACGAAGAGGAACGATAACATTACCATCCAACTGAGCGGCGGCACATATCCTGCACTTTTTATCTGCCGCGATTTTTTTTATTACCGACAGAGCCTTCCCTTCCGCTGCTGTGACGACAGGAACATTCTTCTTTATTATGCCTGCCTTTTCAAACGCTATTTTTTCAATACTTGCTCCGAGAATTTTGGTATGATCAAAAGATACATTTGTAATCACTGAGACCACTGGCCGTTTAACAATATTTGTGGCATCTAAACGTCCGCCGAGACCGGTCTCCAGGACATTATAATCCGTATTACATTTTTTGAAATACCAAAATGCCATAGCTGTTATAAATTCAAAGTAAGTCAATTGGAACGAGGAAGCAGCACTGCGGTATTTATCGACAAAGGCACTCACTTCTTTCTTTGATATTTCGCTGCCGTTGACCTGTATTCTCTCTCTCAAACTTGTGATATGCGGTGAAATATATAATCCAGTCTTATACCCGGCGGAACGCAAAATGGATGTAATAAATGCGCAGACGGAACCCTTTCCGTTAGTGCCGGCAACATGAACAGTACGGGCGGCATCCTGCGGGCACCCTAAATATGTCAAAAAATTTTTTATACGCCCAAGACCGAATTTATAGGAAAATTCCTCAAGCGAATCTATATACTCCAGAGCATTTTTATATTTCAATCAACGGCCCTCTTTCACTTTTATATTATGGACATTATATACTTAGAAAAATCCGGCATAATAATGTATAAAACAAATAAAAAATCTTTATTTTAATTTATCAAGAAAGCGTTTTGCCGCCTGGGCCGCGGCATCCGTCTGTTGCCGATACGATAATCAGGAGCGCCGTTGTCGGCGGCCGGGAATCATTCGCTATTAATCGGAAAGTAGCCGGATTATTTTTGAAATCACGTTTTTTAATTCATGCCTTTCAACAATAATATCCACAAACCCATGTTCCAAAAGAAATTCAGCCAATTGAAATCCCAATGGCAAAGTTTGTTTTATGGTTTGTTCTATTACTCTGGGCCCGGCAAAACCGATCAATGCTTTCGGTTCGGATATTATAATATCGCCAAGCATAGCGTACGAAGCGGAAACACCGCCTGCCACAGGATGAGTCAACACAGATATAAACAGGATATGTTTTTCGGAAAGACGGGAAATAGCTGCGGATGTTTTTGCCATTTGCATCAAGGACAATATGCCCTCCTGCATCCTCGCTCCGCCGGACGCGGAAACTATGATCAATGGTATGTTTTTCTTTATCGCCAGCTCCGCGGAACGGGTAATCTTTTCGCCTACCACGCTGCCCATGCTTCCGCCCATAAAATTAAAATCCATGACGCACAAAACCACTTTTTTTCCGTCAATACACCCTGTGCCTGATATCACTGCTTCCGGAAGTTTCGTTTTTTGTTTTGCCTGTTTTATTTTAAACGGATATTTCGCTGTATCCCTAAACGAAAGAGGGTCCACAGTTTCCAAATCCGGCCAATATTCCTTAAAACTGTTATCATCCAATAATTGTTTGGTTCTCTCCGGGCAAGTCATCCGGAAATAATAACCGCATTTCGGACAAACCATAAGATTTTCTTTCAATTCTTTGTTATAAATTATATGCTGACAGGCATTGCATTTCTTCCACAATCCTTTATGCACTGGCCTGCGCAACCCATTTTCAGTATGAACCGCCATTTTTCCTCCCGGATCAAAAACATAAGAATATACAAATTAAAGATACAACCATTGAACCGCATGTTAAAAAATTTTTCATATAAAATTAATATTCAAAGCCCTGAACGCAAATTTTCTAAAAATTTAGAAATATTTTTTCCTCTGCGGATAACTTCTATAACCGCGCTTCCAACGATAAACCCGTCGCAAAAATTTTTCAACCCGATTATATGTTCTCTAGATGAAATGCCGAAACCGACAAAGATGGGTTTATTCGAGCGGGATTTCAAATCTTTCAAGAAACAAGGAAGGGTACGCGA
The DNA here is from genome assembly GCA_002069855.1 of Elusimicrobia bacterium ADurb.Bin231. Lineage (GTDB taxonomy): Bacteria > Elusimicrobiota > UBA8919 > UBA8919 > MWCF01 > MWCF01. Next base: position 20,040 of record MWCF01000008.1, read on the forward strand.
AACTGATTTTCTGACACCTGTAACCCCGGTTACAGCGGTAACATAAACAAAACCCGTAGATGTTCCGGATATATCAACCGCGCGGTTCAAAGATGTAGTAAGAGACACTATCGGGATATATGAAATTTCATATTTGCGGGCCGCGGAAATATAAGGGCATCGCTCTTCATACGGAACATCCGGCAGGATTATGCCGTCAAGACCCGCGGAAGAGGCCTCCCTGAAAAAACGCTCCACTCCATACCTATACACAGGATTGGAATAACTCATAATTACTACAGGAACGCTACTTTTTTTTCTAAAATTTTTAAGCATACTTAAAACATCGTGCAAAGATACTCCTTTTTCTATTGCCTTCTGAGACGAGTATTGTATGGTGGGACCGTCTGCGACAGGATCGGAAAAAGGGACTCCGAGTTCTATTATGTCCGCATAAGCTGCGGTATCCAGAAGAACCTTATCAAAAGTTTGCGGATTCGGAAATCCTGCAGTAAGAAAAATACTTAAAAGTTTTCTGTTCAAGGATTTGCTTTCAACAAGCAGTTTTTGAAGTTTATTCATTTATTTTTATATATTTTACCGCCTGTTCCATGTCCTTGTCTCCGCGGCCTGAAAGACATACAATTACAGTTTTATGTTTAGGAATTTTCTTTAAATACGCCACAGCGTGAGATGACTCCAATGCAGGTATTATGCCTTCAGTCTCTGAAAGCGTACGGAACCCTTCCAAAGCCTCTTTATCTGTCACAGACACATATACCGCTCTTCCAGTGTCTTTATAGAAGGAATGTTCCGGTCCGGCACCAGGATAATCAAGACCGGCGGAAACGGAATGCGTGGATAGTATCTGTCCTTTTTTGTCCTGCAAAACATAACTTTTCGTACCGTGAAGTATTCCGGGCTTCCCTTTTTCCAAAGTGGCGGAATGAAAACCGGTGTTAAGACCGCATCCGCCCGCTTCAACTCCGACAAATCTAACGGATTTATCCAGATAAAATGGAGAAAAAAGTCCTATAGCATTACTGCCGCCGCCGACACAGGCAACAAGATAATCAGGCAATTTACGCTCTATTTTTAAAAATTGGGTTTTCGCTTCTCTGCCTATAACGGATTGGAAATCGCGCACCATAACAGGATAAGGATGCGGCCCGAGACATGATCCTAAAAGGTAATGCGTTGTTTGAACATTGGTTACCCAATCTCTGAGCGCCTCATTTATCGCGTCCTTTAAAGTTCTTGTGCCGGATTCAACAGGAACAACTTCGGCGCCGAGCAGTTTCATTCTGTACACATTCAATCTCTGGCGTTTAATATCTTCAGTACCCATATATATCGCGCATTTCATCCCGAACAATGCGGATACCGTGGCAACAGCCACACCGTGCTGGCCGGCGCCAGTTTCAGCTATTATTCTTCTTTTACCGATCTTTTTCGCAAGAAGTATTTGACCAAGAGCATTATTTATTTTATGAGACCCGGTGTGACAAAGGTCTTCCCTTTTCAAGTATATTTTAATTTTTAATTTTTTTGAAAGATTGGGAGCAAAATAAAGAGGAGTCGGTCTGCCGGCATAGGTATTAAGATAGAAATTTAATTCTTTACGAAATTCTTTATCTTGAATAAACTTATGATAAACCCGTTCCAGGGTTTGCACCGCGAACATCAAAGTTTCAGGCATAAATTTTCCGCCGAAACCGCCAAAATAACCGTTTTTATCTGGTACCATATTTATTAATTTTATAATATTTTTAAAAAAATCTCAACAAAAAATATACTTTTATTATTTATATAACTAATAATCAAAAAAATCGACGCTTTATAAAATGACAATAGAACAGCGGGAAACAACAATGCTCTAATAATCCGGTTGCACCCTGGCATATTTCAAATCAAGCCGCCATACTTACATAGAATATATGAGTCAAATACGGAGAATCAAAAACTTCTATTTTGACTCTATTGTTGAAGTGCAATAAGGGCACCGTTTTGCTCCAATCTGAATCACGGATAAGCATTGAGGACATTGCGTCGTTGTTGGAGCGGCCGGCGGAGGAGTATCTTTTTTTGTCAGACGATTAATTTGTTTAATTAAAAGAAAAATAACAAACGCAACAATTACAAAATCAATCAGCGTATTTATAAACATTCCATAATTGAGTGTGGCTGCGCCTGCGGCTTTTGCTTCCGCGAGAGAAGAATATTCCTTACCAGACATATTGATAAACAAACTGGAAAAATCCATCTTTCCCATAAGAAGCCCTATCGGAGGCATCATTATATCATTGACAAAAGAAGTGACTATTTTGCCGAATGCGGCTCCTATTATAATACCTATCGCCATATCTATAACATTGCCTCTTGTCGCGAACTCTTTAAATTCTTTAAAAATCTTTTTCACAAATACCTCCGTGAATAAGAATTTTGCTTGTATATAAAAATTCTATACATTTACAGCAAATCAGCATTAAAACAGGTTATAGGACAGACCGAGACCTATTGTCAATCGTTCTTCAACATCTTTAGGCCATACAGGTTTTATATTTTTGTCGTAATTATATCTAACCAGATAATTTAATTGCAATGTGAGTATACTTGAAAGTTTAACATACAGGTTGTTATCCCATCTCAAAGTGGCTCCGCCGTCAAACGCTGAAAAAACATTCGCCTCAGAAGCGAACTTGACATCCTTATTGACTAAAAGATCATAATTTGTTATCCACTCACCTCCGGTCGAAGTTTTCCATTTTTCTATTTTGTTGAGAGTACCCGGATCATCCGCTTTGGATACTCCGTTCTTTTTAGAATCATAATATTGTTTAAATGCCACACCCACTCTCGTTTTAAGCTGTTGCTCAGGCGTGCTTTTTATCCATATGCCATTACCGAAAGACTCAGTCAAGGTTACAGGATCAGCAAACTTGTCGTGCTGCGTATCCGCAAGAAAACCCGCGTACGGATTTACATATATAGACATTTTTTTTGTGTAAATGCTGTTAAAATATATTAAATCCGCGCTGGTCTGTTCCTCACTCCCTGTATTCTTTGTGCGGCCGTATTCTTCCCTAAGGGTATTTAGCCAATTGCTGGAAGCGACATCACGTTCCGCTGCGGCATCAAGTTTAACTCCCCAGGATCTGGAATCCTGTTCCGCGCCGCTCCAATTATTGGATACAGATGTGGCTGTGATATTCGCGCTGAATATACCTTTATATTTCCAGGCAGAATCCGCCGCGAACGACAAAGAACTTAAAAAAACGATTACTGCAACCGGTAGAGATAATCTTTTCATTCTTCCTCCTGATATATGAACTTACCGGCCGCATTGTACAGACAGTAAAATACCCGCATATACAATACTTAATGATACCGCCGTTCCTTAGAATTTATTTACACAGGATTTTCCGGAACTCCCTGTTCTGCTGATTTCCTTCCTTCAATTTCTTCATCGAGCTGCCTGATGCGCATCTCCAGATATGCCAATTCGCCCATTTCTTTCATCGCTTTTTCTTTTCTTCTTTTTTTCTCGCTTACGGCGCGCCAAACTCTTAATTTTTGAGATTCTAAATCAAGCTTCTGCCGTTCCAACTCGCTAATCTCAGTCATAATCTCACCCCTTTTGAGTAATAGTTATTAAGAAATTTACAGCGTGAATACCGCATTAAAGACAGAACGCTATTATGGACACAGAAAGTTTTAAGCTTTCTAAGTAATATT
>MWCF01000009.1 GCA_002069855.1 Elusimicrobia bacterium ADurb.Bin231
CTATGATACCGTTGATAAATGCTTTTTAAGTAATTCATCTTGAATTCTAAATTCATAATCTAACCCTCCTTTCAGAGTTAGATTATACATGATTTGATACGCTATATTGACTTTTGTCCCTTTATTTTATAATATATAAAAATTATGAAAAAAATTACCGTATTAGGTTTATTATTGGTTTTCGGATGTGTAAACTATCGGATGATTTATTCGCAGGAGAACGAAACGAAAAAAGTCAGGGCAATAGAGTTTACAGGTTTGCAAAATGTCAAAGAGCGCGTTGTCAAGGAAACAATAAAAATTTCCAAAGGCGACCTGTATGATTCCAAACTTGTGGAAGAAGACATCTCAGGCATATACAGATTGGGCTTGTTCTCGGATGTTTCAGCGGATCTGTCTGATTTTAAGGATGGTGTTAAAATAACATTCGTCGTTCAGGAAAAATTAATAATAAAAAACGTTGATTTTAAAGGAAATAAAGAATTCTCAAATAGAAAACTCCGCTCGGAAATATCCTCCAAGATAAAAGAGGGATACGATACCAGAAAAATTCAAAATGACATAGAAAAAATAACATTGCTTTATAAAGACAAAGGATACGCTGATATTCAAATTGAAGATTTTTCCACTACCGATGAGGATGCGGGATTTGCAAGTGTTATGTTTTCTATAACAGAAGGCAATAAAGTTCTGATAGGTGGTGTCTCGCTGGACGGCGTTGCGAATTTTAAGCCGAAAAAGGTGCAAAAACTTCTCGCGACAAAAAGAAAAAAGGTGTATAAAGAACAGACATTCAGGGAAGATATAGATAAAATAGAAACCTTTTATAAGGATAGGGGATATCTCAATGTTTCCGTATCGGAACCGGATATCACTTATAACGAAGCAAGAACAAAGATGTTTATTAATTTGCGTATTGACGAAGGTAACCAGTATAAGAACGGAGATATAAGTTTTTCCGGCAACACTGTTTTTACTGCCGACCAACTTATGGAAGAATTTAAATTTAAAAAAGGGAAAATATTCAGCCAGTCTGAATATACCGCGGGAGAAATGAAGATTCAATCGCTTTATGCTGACAGCGGTTATATCAGGGCGAAATTTTATCCGGAAATAACAAAGGACGAGACCACCGGAGTTGTGAATATCAATGTGAAAGTCGAGGAAAAAAGCGTTGTATATATAGATAAAATTTTTGTGGATGGTAACACTAAAACAAAGTCATATGTAATAACAAGGGAACTTTTGGTTAAGGAAAAAGATCCTTTTGCCATAGGAAAAATACGAAGGAGTCAGGAACGTCTTTATAATCTCGGATTTTTCAAAGATATAAAGGTAGATATAGAAGAAACGAATAATCCGGATCTGGCGGATTTGAGCATAGAAGTGGAAGAAGACAAAACCGGTATGGTATCATTCGGTGCCGGCTATTCTTCAGTTGACAAACTGGTAGGCACAGTGCAAGTTACCGAGATAAATCTTTATGGACGCGGTCAGAAACTTAATCTTACGTATGAATTTGGTTCGAGGCGGCAGAATTACGAAATCGGTTTTACGGAACCGTATCTTTTCAAAAGAAATATTTTGTTCGGAGTCGATATATTCAATACAACCGTATGGAGAAGTTATTCTGGCGATACTACTGCCTACAGGGAAAAACGCCGCGGCGGAGATCTTAGGATCGGAAAGCCTTTATCGGATATATTGACCTTGAATTTTCTTTATGCTTACGAAGAAGTGAAGGTTTTTGACATTGACAGCAGTTTTTCAAGCATTATTGCTAAACAAACGGATATTGCCTCTTCTCTAACGTCATCGATAACCAGGGATACAAGGGATAACGTGTTTGATACGACCAGAGGTTCAAAAAACTCTTTTTCCGTAAAAGTTGCCGGCGGGCCTTTCGGCGGCAATGTTAATTTTTATAAGCCTACTTTGTCGTCTGCTAAATTTATTCCGACGTTCTGGAAATTTGTTCTGGGATTGCATGGCAGAATATCCTATGTGCAGGAATTTCCACCGGCAAAAACGGTTCCTATATATGAAAGATATTTTATGGGAGGCGCTGATACCGTACGCGGGTATGATTACGGGGAAATCGGTCCCGCAGACAAGGGTAAAATCATTTTTGTTTCAAATCTCGAATATAAATTTCCTCTTGTTCAGGAAGGCGGCAGATCAATACTTTCAGCTGCTATATTCGCGGATCTCGGAGGTTCTTGGCTGAATGCCGGAGATATAAATCTTAGCATAGGGTCAGGGGACAGGCAGCTTAAATCCGGCGCCGGTTTCGGCATACGCATAAGACCGATGCCTGTTTTACCGATACGTATAGACTGGGGGTATGGATTTAATCATAAACCCGGCGAGCAATTAAGTCAATTCTATTTCACTATAGGTCAGGTGTTTTGATGTATGGAGACAAGATGAAAATAAAAAGGTGCAATTTTCTGAAGAATTTTTGTTTTAAAGTGGTGTTGACTGGTATAATTTTGAGTTTTATGTGCGCTCAAATCCGTTCTGCGACAATCGTGAATCAACGCATAGGATGTCTGGATATGAATCGCTTGCTTGACGAAAGCACCTATGCGCAGGATATTAAAGAGGAAATGCTCGGCGACCTTCTAACCCGCAAAGAAAATATAAAAACTTGTCAGGCTGATATTTCTTCTCTTGAAAATGAAATTAAAATAATGGCGGAAAAACTTGATGAATATGAAAAAGCCAGGTTGAATGCTTATAATGTCGGCGCTTCGACTGCTTCTGAACAACAGCAAAAGGATTCTGTTTTACCGGAGGTGTCGTCTGACACAGTTAACACAGAGATTATAGATTCAACATCTTCGGTTCAGGTGGAGGTGTCTTCTCCCGCATTTACAGCCGATGAGATAGAAATAAAAAAGAAAGATCTGATTGCCAAAAAATTGGATCTTGAACAATACATATCTGCTACAGCGTCAGAAGAAAAGAACATTGCAAGAAAGATAAAGCGTAATTTGTTGGGCAAGATTTATGATGCGATAAAAGAAGTTGTGGAAGAAGAGGGGCTTACCGTTGTGCTGGATTCATCCAATGTGGTTTACGATGACGGAGTTATAGATATTACCCAGCAGGTGTTAAAGAGGTTAAAAAAATGAAAAAAACTTTAAGAGAATTGGCTGATTTGGTTGACGGCAGTGTCATAGGCGACGAGAGCGTAATAATAACAGGTGTAGCCGGCATAAAGGAATCTTCAACAGGGGACATAACTTTTATTTCGAATCCGAAATATTTTAAGTTTTTGAAAACCACAAAGGCCTCCGCGATAATAATATCCGATAACTTAAAAGACAGTCTTTCCGGTCTGTCGGCTATAGTGTCAAAAAATCCTTATTTGGCCTATGCGAAAATTATAATGCTCATTGCGGAAGAAAGGAAAAATCATCCATCCGGAATATCTCCGCATTGCATTGTCGAGAAAACAGCCAAACTCGGTGATAATGTTTCTCTGTCAGGATTTGTTTTTATAGATGCTTATGCAGATATAGGAGAAGGTACAATAATTTACCCGAACTGCTATATAGGAAAGAATGTTAGTCTCGGCAGAAATTGTCTGATATATTCCAATGTCACCATAAGAGAAAACGTAAAAATAGGGGACAATGTCATCATTCATTCCGGTACGGTTATAGGTTCCGACGGTTTCGGTTATGTGACACTCCCGCAGGGACTTAAAAAGATTCCTCAAATAGGAACTGTGGAAATCTGCGATGATGTGGAGATTGGATCCAATGTTTCTATAGATCGCGCCACTACCGGAAAAACTTTTATAGGCAAGGGAACTAAAATAGACAATCTTGTGCAAATAGCGCACAATGTTCAAATAGGAGAAAACTCCGTAATCGTAGCGCAAGCAGGAATTGCCGGCAGTTCTAAAGTAGGAAACTGGGTTACGATAGCCGGGCAGGCAGGTATAGTAGGGCATATAAATATAGCCGATGGGGCAGTGATCGCAGCCCAGGCAGGAGTTATAGGAGATGTCGGACCAAAGGAAACGGTATCCGGATACCCGGCCCGCCCGCATCGTCAGGCAATGAGATCGTATGCTTTTATTCAGAAATTGCCTGAGCTTTTTGAAGAAATGAAAAATAGAAAAAAGGAGCAATCTAATGGCGAAACAAAAAACAATAAAAAATGAAGTTTCTTATTCGGGCATAGGGTTACATACCGGTAATACCGTTACCATAACATTAAAACCTGCGCCGGCAAATACAGGGGTGGTGTTTTTGCGCACTGATTTACCCGGTATGCCGGCAATAAAGGCAGATTTAGCCAATGTGATTAGCACTGTGCGTGGCACTACAGTGGGTATGGATGAAAAAATATCAGTTCACACTATAGAACATCTTCTGGCTGTATTGTTCGTTTTTGGAATAGATAATATAAAAATAGAAATAAATTCAAATGAACCACCGGTTGCCGACGGCAGCGCTAAGTATTTTGTGGAACTTATAAAAAAGGCGCAGCCCGTTGATTTACAGGAAGAAAAAAAAGTCATAAGATTGTCAAATCCCGTGATATACCGTAATGGAGATGTCCTTTATGTCGCGAATCCGTCAAATCGGCTTGTTATGTCGTGTACAGTGGTTTATGATCATCCGATGTTGAAAACGCAACATTTTGAGACTGTAATAACTCCGGAATTATTTGAAAAAGAAATCGCTTCCGCAAGGACATATTGTTTTGACTATGAGATAGAAACTCTTAAACAACATGGTCTGGCGAAAGGCGGTTCTCTTGATAACGCTATTGTTGTAGGTGAAAAGAAAATACACACTGAACTTAGGTTCCCTGATGAATTTGTCCGTCATAAAATGCTCGATATCCTCGGTGACCTTTCGTTAATAGGTTATTATGAAAATATTGAAATAATCGCTTTAAAATGCGGCCACAAAAATAATATAGCTTTTGCCAAAAAAATATTGGCTGCAGTTTCAGCACAGAAGCAATCAAAAGTTACATCTACCGTGGATGTTGAACCTGTTACAAGTGCATCAAAAACGGCAATTTCGCCCACTGTTTGGCAACTTCCAGAAGGTAAGGAAATAGATATAAACGGAATTAAGGCTACGATTCCTCACAGGTATCCGTTTCTTTTTATCGATAGAGTGGTAATAGTTGAGGAATGCCGACGCGCTGTCGGGATAAAGAATGTATCGGTAGGAGAGCAGTTCTTTCAAGGCCATTTTCCGGAAAGGCCGATAATGCCTGGCGTTTTAATCGTTGAATCTCTCGCGCAGTCGGCGTGCGTTCTTTTTCTTGCCAAACCGGAACTAAAAAATAAAAAACTTGCTTATTTTATGTCTATTAATAATGTTAAATTCAGAAAGCCGGTTATTCCAGGAGACATTCTTTATCTGGATGTTGAAGTTGTCAAAGCCAGACAGACAACAGGTATAATAAAGGGATGCGCTTATGTGGAAGGCAAACCGGTAACAGAGGCTGAATTTACTTTTGTTTTGGTTGATAAACCTGAGGAGAAATCAATATGATACATTCTACAGCCATTATATCCAAATCCGCTGAGATTGCCGATGATGTTGAAATAGGTCCTTACGCAATAATCGGTGAAAAAACAATTATAAAAAGCGGCACTAAAATAGGAGCACATACTGTTATAGAGTTTGCGGAAATAGGAAAGAACTGCCGCATATTTTCTTCAGCTTTTATAGGTACTGCCCCGCAAGATCTCAAATATCAAAATGAGCCTACCCGGCTTGTGATGGGAGATGACTGTATTGTGCGGGAATGCGTGACTCTTAACAGAGGAACTCTTGCGCATGGAATCACTGAAATAGGAAATGGGTGCATGTTTCAGGCTTATTCCCATGTGGGACATGATTGCATAGTTGGAAACGGAGTAATAATGTCTAACGCTGCCACTCTTGCCGGTCATGTGGAAGTAGGAGACAGAGCCATTATAAGCGGTCTTGTCGCTATCCATCAGTTTGTAAGAATAGGAAGATATGTTATGCTTGGCGGCGGTTCGATGGTTACCCTTGACATTCCTCATTTCTGTCAAGCGCAGGGAGACAGGGCGAAACTGGTAGGTCTGAATCTTGTCGGGCTTAAAAGGCATGGTTTTACGGAAGAACAGATAACGGAAATAAAATCCGCGTATAAAACCATTTTTAATTCTGGCATAACAGTGGCTGAAGCGTTGGACCAGATTGATGCCTCCCAACCTCCGGAATATATCGGGGATTTTATAAAATTTATCAGAGAGTCCAAACGCGGCATTACCAGACCTTATCGTATCTCTGAAAATGATGAAATTTAGGAGGCTGTCAGTATGTTAGTCGTAATAAAAATCTTAAAAAAAATTTTTGCTGTTCTTCATTCGAATGCTTCTCCTATGCAGATATCATGGGGAGTGGTGTTCGGCGCTTTTCTCGGTCTCGCGCCTTTTTTATGTCTTCACAAATTGGCAATTCTGCTTTGTGTAATATTTTTTAATGTAAATATCGGGTCTGCATTTTTATCCGTATTGATTTTTTCCGTTGTAGGCATGCCTATAGATTCTTTGTCCCACAAAATAGGATATTTTCTCCTTGTTGAAAGTAAATCTCTCAACGCCTTTTGGACCGACTTGTACAATATGCCGATAATTCCTTTCACAAGATTTTATAATACCGTAGTTCTCGGCGGTTTTGTTGTCGCTTTGATTATTGCCGCGCCAGTGTATTTCGCGTCTAAAAAATTTGTGTTTTTTTACAGAAAGAATCTTGCCGCAAAAGTTGAAAAATGGAAAATAATCAAAATATTTAAATTGTCAAATTTTTATAACATGTATAGTAATTATTCGGGTTAATATTTATATAAATGTTTTGATTCATTATGGGGAAATTATGAAATTTATAAGATGGAAAGCTGTTTTGCCTGTTACGGGAATTCTTTTAATTTGTGTTGTAGTTACAGTTTTTTTTCGGGACGCCATAATCAAAAAAATCATAACCGAAGCCGGCGAATCCGTATTTGCCGCGAAAGTGGAGATGGATTCACTCGATACTACATTAAAGGATATGTCAATTGAAATAAAAAATATAAGCATAGCGGATAAAAATAATCTCTGGAAAAATCTTATTGAATGCGAAAATATGAAATTTTCAATGCTTCCGGTGCCGCTTTTATCAGGCAAAATAATAATTGAAACAGCGCAGTGGACCGGAGTCAAATGGAATACTGCCCGGAATACTTCAGGCACCCTGCCTCCAAAAAAGTTAAAAAAAATACAAAAAAGAAAAAAGGTGTCTGACGACGGAATCGCAGACAGGATTGCGGCATCACTTAAAGCAAAGGCGTCGCAGGAAATATCTGATATAGCGATACTTTCGGATTTGAAAAATATTAAAAGCACCATCAAAGAAATTGATGTCAAACAAATAATGGATCAAGCGGATCTTTCGTCTTTAAAAGAGATAGAAAATCTTAAATCGTCTCTTGAGGAAAAAGAACGTAAATATACAGATTCTATTTCATCTTTGAACATAGACGACAACTTGAAAAAAATAACATCCGCAGTCTCCGGGTTGAAAGAATTGGAAATAAAATCATTGGAAGATATAGCATCTGCAAAAAAACAGATTGAAATGTTAAAAGACGCGTCAAAATCCGCTGAAGCCCTGCGCTCCGGAATTACTGAAATTAAAAATTCCGCGGTTTTGGATTTTGCCGACGAAAAGGATATATTGAAAAAACTTACAGCAGCCAAAGACGCAGATTATCAAGACATTATGTCACGGTTGAAATTAGGGGATTTATCCGCAGGCAACATTACTAAATCTCTTTTAGGCCAGGTCTGGATTGATAGATTTAACACTGTCGTTAATTATATAGGTCTAACAAGAAAGTATATGCCTAAAAGCGAAAAAAATAAAGTTGTTAAAAAACGTTTTAAAGGTATGGATGTGGCATTTGAAAAGAGAGGCGAACTTCCGGGATTTCTCGCTAAGAAGATTTCCGTAAGCGGAACTACCGGAGGACAGGGTAAAGATAATGGCAAAAAGATAGATTTTTCAGGGTATATATACGATATCACAAGCAATCCTGTTTTATGGGGCAGGCCTGCGACAGTGGAAATAACCGGTGTTGATGCCCAGAAATCTCTAAAAATAAAAATGCTCTTTGACCATACAAAAGAAGTTGCGCGTGATGAAATTAGTTTTTACCTCGCGGGCTTGACTCCGGGACAAATCGGCATGGACAACATAGGCAATCTTCTTTTCTTGAAAAAAGGGGATATTTTTATCAACGGCGGATTATCTCTTACCGGAAACGATATATCAGCATCCGCGAAAATCGATATATCTAAAATTTCTTTTGACTGGAGCGCCGGCGGCGGCGACAAAGATCGTATTATGGAACAGATATTTGCAGGAACTCAGAAGATTGATATTTTAATCTCTGTTTCCGGTGTCTCAAGCGACCTGGATTTTAAAGTTAAATCCAATTTGGACGACATATTCAAAAGCGGGATTCAATCTTTAGTGGGGGCACAGATTGCAGAGCTTAAAAATAAGATAAATGCCGAAATAAATAAAAAGATAGATGCCAAGAAGAAAGAATTAATCGACCTTTCCGCTCAGAAAAAGGATAGAGTAATGGGCATGGTTTCCGAAAAGGAAAAACTTGTTGCTGACAAAGTCAATGAAATCCGTTCAAAGGCAAATTCTTATGAAGAAAAAATAAAGCAAAAAGAACAGGAACTAAAACAGCAAGGCCAGCAAAAATTGGAAAAACAATTAAAAGGGATATTTAAAAAGAAATGAAAACGCTTGGATTAATAGCAGGTAACGGAGATTTTCCCTTATTATTCATAAAACAGGCAAAAAAGGCCGGCGTCAATATCACAGTTGTGGCTCTTTACGACGAAACTGAGAAAAGCGTTGAACAGATCGCTGATAAAACATATTGGGCGCATGTGGGCCAGCTTTCAAAGATCATAGATATTTTCAAAAGAGAACATATATCTCAGTGCGCTATGGTCGGTCAGGTAAAGCATACTAAACTTTTTTCCGTTAAACCGGATTTGCGAGCCGTAATGCTGCTAACGAGATTAAAAAACAAGACGGCGGATTCCATCCTTTCCGCAGTATGCGAAGAATTTAAAAAAGAAGGCATAGAATTTGTTCCTTCCAACTCATACCTTTCGGAATTTATACCTGGAAAAGGCGTAATTACAAAAAAATCGCCGGATAAAAATCAGATAAAAGATATAGAGTTTGGTTATGAACTTGCGAAAAAAATTTCAGGTCTTGATATAGGGCAAACAGTGTGCGTAAAAAGCGGTTCAATAGTCGCAGTTGAAGCTATGGAAGGCACAGACAGATGCATTCTTCGCGCTGGTGAAATAACAAAAGATTTTGTGGTGGTAAAAGTGGCCCGTCCGAATCAGGATATGAGATTTGACATACCTGTAGTGGGTATTAGGACGATAGAAACAGTCAAGCGCGCCTGCGCGTCTGTTATAGCGGTGGAATCAGGAAAAACATTATTTCTTGATATGGAAGAAGTTATTTCCGCTGCTGATAAAAATAAAATAATTATTACCGCGGTTTAATTTGTACATCGCAAGCGGATTTTTTTATCAAGGAGAAAAAATATGAAAGTGGCTGTCGTAGGAGTAGGGTCCCTCGGTCAACATCACGCAAGAATTTATTCTCAAATAGCGGGAACTGAACTTGTGTCAGTATGCGATAGAGACCAATCCCGCGCAATGAAAATTGCAAAAAACTATAATTGCGGTTTTTGTACGGATTTCAGGGATTTGGCTGGAAAAATTGAAGCTGTAAGCATAGTTGTTCCGACTCCGCTTCATTATGCCACAGCGAGTTATTTTCTTGATTGCGGCATCCATTGTCTTGTTGAAAAACCTATAACCGACAATGTTCCGGACGCTGGGGAACTTCTTAAAAAGGCAAAGGAAAAAAATCTTGTTTTACAGATAGGACATATTGAAAGATTCAATACAGCCGTTATAGAAGCAAGAAAATATATCAATAATCCGCGTTTTATCGAAGCGCAGCGTTTAGGGCCATATGATCCCAGGGTTTCGCATATAGGTGTTGTAATGGATCTGATGATACACGATATAGATATTATACTTACGCTCGTTAATTCAAAGATAATAAGTATAGACGCTATAGGCGCGAAAGTTCTTTCTAATAATGAAGACATTGTGAATGTGCGGCTGAAATTTGAAAATGGTTGCGTGGCGAATGTTTCAGCGTCCAGGGTTTCTTTGGAAAAATTCCGCAAAATACGGATATTCCAGGATGATGCGTATCTCTCTCTTGATTATGCCGGCCAATCATTGAAAATTTATAAGAAAAAATCGGAGATTGTAAAATCCATGCTGGATATAGACGTAATAAAACCGAAATTAAAAACTCAGGAACCGCTCAAAAGAGAACTGGAACATTTTATAAACTGCGTCTGTGAAGGCAAAAAACCTCTTGTGACAGGCGAACATGGAAGAGATGCTCTTGAGGTTGCGGTAGAAATACTTGATATGCTGAAGAAAAACGGACAAGCAGTTAATAAAGATTAAATAAGATTAATTAACAATTGCGGTTTTAACCTGGGAAAGCGGCCGCGCAGGCACTGGCTGGAAAAATTAAGCTTCTGACGATGCTGTATTATTTTGAGGCAGGAATAAAATTTTACAACGTTCCCATAACCTTTTGATTCTGGAAACGCGTAGCGGAATTTTAACTCTGTCGGCACGTCGCGGTTTGCGAGAAATGAATTCAATTATAAATATTCTGTCAAAAAACGGGCCGCTTACCGGTAAAGAACTTCACAATATCAGCGGGCTTGAGGAACTGTTACTTTGGAGAAAATGTAATATTACCTCCGGAATAATATCCAGTATATTCGGGCACAGGTATCTGCGGCTTGATAAATCAGTTAAAGGATATGCACGGCTGTCTCCTTCCATAAAAAGAGAATTTCTAACATATACCGTTATAGGCCTTGAAAAAGATTTTTCAAAGATACAATTCAAATCAAAATCACTTCTTAAGCGTATAAAAAATATAAGCAGAGAAAAATATTCGCTGGCATTAAACACCGTTAGAAAACTTGTTGAATCCGACGAAAAAAAGAATATCATAATTGACGGCGCGGTATTCATAATTGCCGGAGACATCGTTTATGAAATGGCTCATGGCGAGCCGCGGCCGGAATCCTCGACAGGGGAACTCGTTATGGGTTCAGATCTTGATATAATAATTGTATGCGACGGGCTGTCTACAGAAACCATGCGCCGGCTCGATCGGTCAATATACAAGGAAAAGTTTTATCTTCTGCATAACCCGAGTTACCATGAGGAAATAGATTATGTGCTCAAAGACATAAAAACTGTTTCCAACCAAGTTGAATTTGATAATTTTCAGTCTATGGTAGCATGCAAGATACTCAATGAAGGCGGATTCCTTTTCGGGAGCAAAAGGATATTTGAAAAAGTAAAAGGAATGCTTTGCGAAAATAGGATACCTGAAAAATTAAAAGAGATGGAAAATGCGGCGCTGAAAAACAGAAAAGATGCCGAACAAAATCTGCTGATTGACAACTGTATGCTGTCAAACGAAGAATGTATGAAACTTTTTTATACAGTTGAGGAATCCGAGGAAATTTTCTGATTGTTTTTGCTCCTGATGCTTAAAATCTTTTCTACATGTTTATAATGCTCTATATTTTTCAATTCCGTTGATGCCTCTTTATCCAAAACAACCATGCTTTCTCCTGAGTGAAGCTGTATGGCGGATGCGGTAACTTGGGAAGTAACAGAACCTTCCAGCGCTCTTGCTACGACTTTTGCCTTCTTTTTGCCGTTTGCTATCATTAATAGATTTCTCGCCTCAAGAATAGTTCCTATTCCCATGGTAATTGCGAAATGAGGCATTTTATCTCTTTTTATTCCCGCTTTTTTGTAGAACGCATCATAGTTATCGTCAAGAGTCTGCTTTGTAAGAGGTTCAACCCGCGTGCGTGAATAAAGCGATGCCCCGGGTTCATTGAAAGCCCAGTGCCCGTTTCCGCCTATGCCCAGAATCTGCAGGTCAATACCTCCAGCCTTTTTGATCTCATCTTCGTACCATTGGCAAAATTTGTCCGGATTCTTTGAAAGGCCGTTCGGAATATGTATATTTTCTTTCTTAATATTCACGTGCTTGAATAATTCTTCGTACATGAAACGCGCATAACTCTGGTCGGACTCATAGGATTTTTTCATGTCAATGCCTATTCCCAGATACTCGTCGAGGTTGAATGTTTTAACTTTGGACATATCAAGCCCTTTCCTGTGAAAATCAGCAAGTTCTCTGTATGTCCCTATAGGCGTGCCGCCAGTGGCAAGTCCTATTACGCAATTAGGTTTTGTTTTTATTAAATCTACTATGATTTCTGCAGCGTATCTGCTCATTTCGTCATAATTTTTTCGTATAAATACTTTCATCGTTTTATCTCCTTGTTGAATATTTTTCAAGTTTTATTCTTGATGTACTCAATCTCTTTTCGCAATTATAGACATTTTTCTTTATTTGTCAAATTTCTTGTATATTTACCGGTATAAAATGCGTCAAAAATTCTGAGAAAAAATAATAGCACTGAATACATATGCGACAAAAATACTCTCGCTCAAGCCAATTGACTTGTGCCATCTCTTTTTGTAACATTAACATCTGGGTTGTTCTCCTTTATTGGAATATGCTGCTGTCACGGGTTTGTCAGGTTACGCTGCGGATATTAGAGATGATAACCTTTTTCCCTTTCTTCTTTTATTTGCTCGTCTCTACAAAATCACACAACATATTTTACATTACCCGACTTATGCAGACACCCTGTTGCCTCAAATAAAAATCTAAACGAAAGTAGTATTGGATGCCTGATTATAATTATACAAAAGAAAGTCATT
>MWCF01000010.1 GCA_002069855.1 Elusimicrobia bacterium ADurb.Bin231
AATTTGTCCTCGGATCAAAAACATCTCTTAATCCGTCACCAAGAAGATTCCAGCTCAATACTGTTAAAAGTATAGCCACACCGGGAAAAAGAGAAAGCCACCACGCAATATGTATATAATCTTTGCCGCTTGTAAGTATGTTCCCCCACGAAGGAATCGGCGGCTGAACGCCCAACCCGAGAAACGACAATCCGGATTCCACAAGTACGGCTGAACCTATGCCGAGAATCGTAGAAACCAAAATAGGAGCTATTACATTTGGAAGAACATGCACAAAAAGAATTCGCGATTCTTTTAGACCCAGTCCTTTTGCGGCTAATATAAAATCTCTTTCTTTTACTGAAAGTGTCTCGCCGCGGACAAGACGCGCAAGTCCTGTCCATGAGGTAATTCCTATAACTATCATCACATTGTAAATGTTCGGTTCAAGAAAAGCTATTACCATAAGTATCAGAAAGAATGTCGGAAAACATAGCATTATGTCGACAAATCTCATTATAACAATGTCAATAATTCCGCCATAATAACCGGATAACAAACCGAGAAAAGTGCCTATCAAAACGGATATCCCGACAGAAACAATGCCGATTGACATTGATATTCTTGTTCCGTACACCATCCTTGAAAATACATCCCTGCCAAGTTCATCAGTACCTAAAAGATAAGTTTTGGAAGGAGATTTTAATCTGTGAATAACATTGCCTTCGTAAGGGTTATGCGGTACTATCAAGGGAGCAAAAACTGCGATAATAAAAAGAAATGATATCGAGATAAATCCCGCAACAGCAAGTTTATTTTTAAAAAATTTTCTTATATATATTTTCAGCATTTATCTGTACCGTATCCTCGGATCCACATAAGCGTACGTAATATCCGCTATCAAATTGCCTAACAATGTCAATACAGCAACTATTGTGCCTATGCCCATTATTACAGGATAATCCCTTGCCATTATCGCGTCATAACCGAGACGGCCCATCCCCGGCCATGCAAATATCGTTTCGAAAATGAATGAGCCGCCTATAAGTTCCGGAATGGTTAAACCAAGAATCGTGACTACTGGTATTAAGGCGTTTCTAAGAGCATGTTTGAAAATCACCAGGTGCTCCGACAGACCTTTTGCCCTTGCTGTTCTTATATAATCCTGATGCAAAACTTCAAGCATAGAGGATCTGGTATACCTTGACAGAGCAGCGATGCCGGTGAAGGAAGATATTGCCACAGGAAGAATCAAATGCCTTATAATGTCAAAAGATTTTCCCAAAAGCGACAATTCGTCGAAGTTTATGGAACGGAATCCGGTTATAGGCAGCCAGCCGAGCCGTAATCCGAAAAATATCATAAGCATTATTGCCAACCAGAATGTAGGCACTGAAAATCCAAGAAACACGAAAATCGTGGTTATCTTGTCGAATATAGTATCCTTTTTTACCGCGGAATAAACCCCTATGGGTATAGCCAAAGCAAATATTGAAATTATGGTAAGAAAATTCAAAAGGAGCGTAGCAGGAAGACGTTCAAGTATTTTTTTTAACACAGGTCTGTCGTCTTTAAAGGATTTACCGAAATCCAGAGCAACAATGCGTTTAAGCCATATAAAATACCTTGTATGAACAGGTTTATCCAGCCCATAAATCTTTACAAGCCGTTCCTTGGCGTCTGCCGTAATTTTCTGATTCATGTCTGTAAGTATATCAGTCGGCTTGCCGGGCGACAGATTCATCACAAGAAATGTAATTATGGTTATTCCTATGAGTACAGGAATTGTAAGAAGCAGCCGTTTGAGAATATAATTAATCATATTTATGCGTTAAAATTTTAATAATAAAACATCTTATAATCATACCGCCAAATAACCAATAAATTTTTTTAGTACAAAAACATATATTTGCGGGCAGACAAAGGGACATACCATTCGCGGAAATTCCATCCTACCCCCGCAGGAGCGACATCAGGACCCACAAATCTCTTGTGGATTACAGGCATTGAATCCGAAACATATAAAAATGTGTATGGCTGGTCAAACGCTATAATCTCATGCATCCTTCTGTAAATCTTCTGCCTTGCTTTTTCGTCGAAAATCCTTCTTCCCTTCTCAAGAAGAACATCAACCTCTTTATTTTCGTAAGAAACAAAATTATACTGACCTTCCTTTTTCTGAGAAGAATGCCATATTCCATACTGGTCTGGATCCCTTCCGAGCTGCCAGCCCATGACCACTGCATCAAATTTTCTTTTATCTATATACTGATGAATAAACGTAGACCATTCAAGTATTCTTACATTGACTTTGATTCCGACCTGTTTAAGATGCGCCTGTATCAATTCCGTGGCGAGAGCCCTGGATTTATTTCCTTGGTTTGTGATAACTGTAAATTCAAATGTCTTTCCGTTTTTATCAATCCAACCATCTCCGTCGGAATCAATCCAGCCGCGTTTTTTTAGTATCTCTTTAGCCAACTGCGGATTATATTCAAAATCCTTCACATCCGGATTGTAAGCCCAGCTTGAAGGTGGAAAAGGACCTGTAGCGGGAACGCCAAGCCCTAAAAGTATGCCGTCAATAATTTCTTTCTTGTTTATTGAATGCGCTATGGCGTGCCTTACTTCTTTATCTTGAAACAACGGATTCAATAGATTATATCCGAGATAAGAATAACTGAAAGAGGGATAACGAAACTTATTATAACTTTTGAAAAAGCCGGGATACGCGTTGTATTGATCCGGAGTAAGCCCCATAGCATCTATGCTCTCATTTCTAAGTTCCAAAAATTGCACTGCCTGATCCGGTATGATTCTATAAATATATTTCGCTATAAACGGTTTGCCTTCGAAATAATCGGGGTTCGCCTCAAGAACTATTTTTTCATCAGTCTTCCATTCCGCAAATCTATACGGTCCAGTACCTATAGGTTTGCGATTCGCGGGATGATTATTGAAATCTCCGTTCGCGAAAATATGTTCCGGTATTACACCCATTCCCCATGATATTAGACCCGGAGAAAAAGGTTCTTTGTATGTAACTTTTATCTTATAAGGATTTAATATTTCAAATTTCTCTACAAGTTCAAAATCCGAAGAAAATGGAGTTTTAACTGCAGGATCAATAAATCTTTCGTATGTAAATTTCACATCTCGCGCGGTGAACGGCTTGCCGTCGTGCCAAAGCACATTCTGCCTTAAATTAAAAACTATTTCCCTGCCCTGATTCGATACAATCCATGATTCGGCAAGATCTCCGACTATATTTATATTCTTGTCGTATTTCACAAGCCCGTTAAAAACATAAGCGATTATATCGTTGGAAGCGGAATCCGAGGAAAGAACAGGATTAAGATACGACGCGTCTCCTATAGATGCCTCTATGTAATAGTCCCCGTATTTTTCATCGGAATTTTTACGCGTCTCTAAATTCTTGCCGGAACATCCAAAAAACAAGCCAATCAATATCAAAAAAACCAAAAATTTATAATTTTTTATCATTCCACAATTATCGTAACCAGTTTTGAAATATCGAAATAAGCGCCAATCACCCGATGTATTTCGTAAGGAGTAACATTATCTATATCTTTAATATAAGTAGTATCATATCCATATCCCAGTCCCACAGCCTCCCACATTCCGAGATACCATGCCCGTTTATACTGAGTTCTATGATCCATCAGATACGTGCCCTTGAGAAATTCTTTTCCGGCGAGAAGTTCCTGTTCGGAAATAGGCGAAATATTTTTCAGAGTGTCTTTTATGGCTGATTCAACGGATTCTATATTCTCTTTTGATGTCCCTGCGTAAACCGCAAATACGCTGGAAGATATTCTTGTGGGATAAAATGAACTTGCCTCATATACAAATCCATATTTTTCTCTCAACTGTTCAAACAAACGGGAGCCCATGCCGCCGCCATAAATCGCATTTATAAGTTTTATGGCAGGATATACTCGTTCTCCTGCACACGGAGCGAGAAAACCGGAAAAAATAAACGATTGTCCGAATTTCCCTTTGAATATTTTTTTCTCCGCAAATGATTCGCCCTGCGCGTACAATAAACCGCTTCCGGCATTTGAATACTCTTCCGCGGGCACCTGTTTAACACCGGGAAAAAATTTTTCGACTGTTTCCTTTAACTTAGCAAATTCGATATCCCCTGCCACTGAAATAATCATATCATCTTTACGGAACATTTTATTATACCTATCAGCGGCTTGCGCGACAGTCAAAGACGATACTGAAGCATAGTAACCAGTTACAGGCATTCCATAGGGATGCCCTCGATATATGGTTTCGTAAAACAGATCCAACGAGGTATCAAATATACTATCATTCTTGGACATGATCGTAGCAAGCAGTTTCCGTTTTTCAGTTTCAAACTCTTTTTCAGGAAAAACAGGATTATTTATTACATCAGCGAATATTTGAAAAGCAGGCGTAAAATTTTTCGCCAAAACAGTTAAGGATATTTCAGAATAGTCATTTGAACAGCCGGAAGTAATGGAAGCGCCCAATAATTCAGTTTCCAGAGCGATCTGTTCAGCGTTATATTTTCCTGTTCCCTTTAAAAGCAGTTTCAGCATAAGCCAAGTAATACCGGACTCTTGCGCTGATTCTCCGGAATTCCCTCCCCTTACAAACAATGACGCTGAAACCGTACCGGAACCCTTTTCTTCAACATGTATAAGGGTAACACCGGAATCAAGTTTTGTATAATTTATAACCTGCGCGGAAAGAAACGATAATTGTAAAGAAAAAGCAAAAAAACAATATATATATTTTTTCATTTTAATAATTAAAAATCCTCATAAGTTACTATGACAGTAGGCAAATTGGGAAAAGAAAAATATTTATCAATAATTTCTCCAATATCATGGATACCTACCTTCTGAATTTCTTTAATATATCTGGTTGTGATATCCGGATTGCCCAACGCCGCATAAAAACCTATTTCATCTGCAAGACCGTCCGGAGTTTGCCTGTCAAGCAATTTATCTCTTAAAAGAAGTGTTTTGGCACGAGACAATTCCTCTTCTGTAATAGAAGAGGGCAATTCCAACAGTTCAAGCATAATTCTATTTCTCAATGTGTCAGCATTTCCCGGAGGACATTCAGTATATATTGAGAAAAGGCCCGGCCCCCTATGAGTGGAAAAAGATGCGGATACCGCATAAGCCAGTTTGTTCTCTTCCACAAATTTTTTATTCAATCTGCATGCCTTTCCGTGGCCAATGATATAAGACAAAACATCCAGTTTATACTGATCATTGCTCTTTATGTCTGCTGCGGGAAACCCCATTATCATATATGTTTGAGATACATTTTTATAAAAAATTTTTGACCGGCTGGAGGAATTGATGTCCGGCAAGAAGGAAACATTCGCATTGCTTGTCTTGGAGCCGGTTTTTTGATATTTCAGCGCACCGAAATATTTCGTGATTTGAGCAAGAACACTTTTGCTGTTAAATTTGCCGGTTAAAACAATAAATATCTTATCCGGAGTATAATAGCTTTTATGAAAATCCAATATTTTTTCTCTGGACAAACTTGTTATAACACCGCTGCTGCCCAGAATCCTTGCAGAATAGGGATTTGTGCCGTATATCAAAGAATAAAATTCGTTACTAAGCACAGCGACAGGCATATCATCCCTGCGGGATATTTCCTCGAGGACAACAAGGCGCTCTTTGTCTATTTCCTCCTGCGGAAATTCCGGATTCAAAATAGCGTCCGATATAATATCAAGAGTTTCCGTACAGTGTTGTTCCGGCACAAGCGCGTAAAAATACGTAAAATCTTTGGATGTGGCGGCGTTCATAACACCGCCTTTTCTTTCTATCGCCGGAGCTATATCGTTTCTGCCTCTTGTTTTTGTTCCCTTAAAAATAGTATGCTCTATAAAATGGGAGATGCCTGATAATTCCAAAGGCTCGTCCACGGAACCCACAGCCACCCAAATCTGTATGGAAGTTAAAGGAGATGTGTTTTGCTCTTCCAGATAAATATTTATTCCGTTTTTAAGACGTACTGATTCAGCGGCGCAGTTACACAGCACCGACAAAATTGTTAACACGCACAAAATCGGAAATTTTTGTATTTTATTCATAAAAAATTGCGCGGCAGTCCTATATCTGCTACTATTATTTTACCGCAAAATTTCAATGCGGATTTAGCGATACAGCCCTTTTTTACCGCAGCCATCGTTACTGTCACGGAAGCATTAACCGTTTCTCCGCCGGAGCAACCTGTATCCGCATTCAGCCCGGAAGGCACATCAATCGAAACAACAGGTTTATCGAAAGAATTAATTTTTTTTATCGCCGACGCGTACGGTTCTCTGACCTCGCCCTTAAATCCTGTGCCGAGCAAACCGTCTATTATTATATCAGGCGAGCAAAAATCCGTTTTCCAGTAATTCCATTTTTTGATTTTTATTTTAAACTTGGAAATTATTTTCAGATTTGTCAACGCATCGCCTGTATATTTATCTGGATCATTCATAATAACAACTGTAGCGGAAACGCCTTTATTAAAAAGATGCCTTGCCGCAACAAACCCGTCTCCGCCGTTATTGCCGCAGCCGCAAAATATAACGGCGCTCGCTGGCTTAAACTTCAATGCCGCTTCAGCGACTGCTCTGCCTGCGTTTTCCATAAGTATTATAGACGGAATAAAATATTTTTGTAATGCTATTCTGTCCAATTCGCGCGCGCGCGAAACATTTATTATTTTGCTTCTTTCAGCATTTTTGCGCATATTTCAGGTAAAAGCGGCTGTATGTGAACGCCTGAGCCGAGCTCAAAACCCATTATTTCAGAAACCTGAGGATAAATCTCAATGTGCCAATGATAATCCTTTTCTATCGTAAGCCAAGAACCATGAACCAATCTGGGATATGGCGCGGTATGTAAAACATAACTCAACGGCGGGTCATTAAGAACACGGGATATTTTTTGCAGCGATATTTTTAATATATTAGCCAAATTGGCTATTGAAACTGCTGATTCCTTTGAATAATCGGAATTATGATTCTTCGGTATTATGCATAATTCAAAAGCAAATTTCGCAGCATACGGCACAAAAGAGATATAATCTCCGTTTTCCTCCACGATCCTTTTTCTTTCTTTCTGTTCCTGACGGACTATGTCGCAATAAACGCATCTTTCTTTATAGGAAAAATATTCCCTGGCAGCGGAAAACTCGTCTTTTATCAATTTCGGTATGAAAGGCAGTGCTACCAACTGCGAATGAGCATGGCCGTATCTTATCGGAGATTTAGGCCTTTGATTCTTAAAAATCAAACAATACTTAAATCTTTCATCTCTTGCCAAGTCAGCCATTCTCTCTTTATAAACCTGAAGTATGCTGGTTATTTGGTCATATGAAAGGTCACAGATATTTTTTATGTGTTGCGGCGTCTCTATTATAAGTTCATGGGCACCTATATTTTTCATCCAATCATATATGCCGTAACCGATTTTAACAAGCTGTTCATCGCTTGTAAAAACCGCTGATTTCGACGGAACAACCCTTATCTGCCAGCCGGATCCGTTGCGGGCAGTGCCGGGATTGCGCACAGCGTATATTTCAGGAAGAGTCAGATGTTCGTTGCCCTCGCAAAAAAAACATTCTTCAGTTGCGATAGGTTTGGGATTATTAAGCATATCAAAAAAATCAGATTCAGTCCGCGTGCCGGTAATTATCCATCTGCCTGTCGCTGGATCTTTTCTAAGTTCCGACATAAATATGTCTCCTCATTTTACTGCGCGCTTTCATATTCATCGCCAAGAGAATCAATCAGTTCTTTTACAGACATAAGCCTGTCCACCCGATAAGCGTTGGCTCCGGCAAAACAAAACCCCTCTTCAGTAAGCCCTCTTTTGGCATTTGTTAAAGCAAGTCCTATACAATACGGAGCAGTTTTAAAATCGCATGTCTTCAAACATTTCCAAAAACATTTAAAAGGTTTTTTAATACCGCCGGACACATCAGTTAAAAATTGATTTCTTATCGCGCGGCCCGGCAAACCCACAGGGCTGTTGATTATTATTAAATCCTCTTTTTTGCATTTCAGGTACATTTCTTTGAACTTATCGGAAGCATCGCATTCATGAGTAGCCACAAATCTCGTAGCCATCTGCACGCCGCTCGCACCCATACCGATAAATTTGCGGATATCCTGCCCTGTGTATATTCCTCCGCCCGCTATTACAGGAATTTTCTTTTGAAATTTTTCCTCAAAAGGTTTAACGGATGAAATTACTTCCGCAAGTATATTTTCAAGAGCGTAATCCGGGTTGTCGATGGCATCCTTTTTAAAACCAAGGTGACCTCCTGCCAAAGGTCCTTCCACTATAACGGCATCAGGCACCGTGCCGTACTCTTTTATCCAGTGCTGAAAAATTATTTTAGCGGCGCGGCCGGAAGAAACTATAGGCACCATCTTGCGCGCGTATACCATCAATTGATCCTGGGACAATGTTTTCGGCTTTTTAAGAGGAAGCCCGGCACCGACAAAAATAAAATCTATCCCCTCCTCAACAGCAGCCAGCACAAGGTCGTCAAAATCGGAAAGAGCCACCATTATGTTTACGCCTATAATACCTGATGTGAGGCTCCTGGTTTTCTTTATTTCTTTTCTTAAAGCCCTTTTATTCGCTTCGCTGAAATGCGTATTAAAATCAGGTTCCAGCATGCCTATTCCGGCTGTGCCTATTACGCCTATACCGCCGGCTGTAGCTACAGCCGACGCCAATCCTGACAAAGATATTCCTACGCTCATTCCGCCTTGCACTATCGGTACCCTAACCTCAACTTTACCTATTTTCAAACACGGCATTGTCTTCTTATCCATTATATACCCTCTTTCCATTATAGACAGCGGATTGTTAATTCCGAATCTATACGGTCAAAAAATTAAATTTTTTATAAATCTCAATCCGCGAATTCGCGGATTAGCAACATCAAAAGTCCTGTCTCCAACCGTTACAAAGTCCTAATCCATCCGCATATTCAATCACTTTTTCATATTCTTCAGCATCAATCTTCCTGTCAATTTCCGGATACAAAGAACTTTTATTCGCAGGATGATACTGAGCCATTATGGAAACATAGGTTTTAGCGGATATATGTTCGCATAGGAATTCAAATACCTTTTTTGAACCTGCGATATCGTCGGGCAAGACCAAATGTCTTATAAGAAGCCCTCTCTCAGCGATACCGTTTTGTATTTTAAGAGTTCCAACCTGACGATACATCTCTTTAACCGCCTCTTTCGCTATATTCCAATATCCCGGAGCGCCGGAATATTTTTCAGCCATATTGTCGTCGGAGTATTTTATATCCGGCATATATATATCCACCATTCCTTCAAGAAGTTTCAATGATTCCACTGACTCATACCCGCCTGAATTATAAACAATAGGTATATTCAAACCTTTTTCGCGGGCACCGGAAATCGCGCTAATTATCTGAGGTATCACATGCGTAGGAGTCACAAAATTTATATTGTGCGCGCCCCTGTCCTGAAGTTCAATCATAATGTCCGAAAGATTACAGATGCTGATTTCATTTCCGTTATTCAACTGACTTATCGGATAATTTTGACAAAACACGCATCTTAGATTACATCCTGCAAAAAATATCGTTCCGGAACCTGAAACTCCGGATATAGGCGGCTCCTCCCCGAAATGGATATTATATGCGGAAACTTTTACATTTTTCCCGATCATACAATATCCGCGCATACCGTTTAGACGATTAATCCCGCATTTTCTCGGACATAACATACAATGCTCAAGATAATGCAAACATTCTTTCTTCATACCAAAAACACAGCGATTAGACCCAGAAATAAAATCCCTGTGCCGGCAAACAAAATAAAAAGATATATTGCCGGAGATAACGCGGTTATTACAGCGCGCGCCGTTGAAAAAGAATAAATCTTTTTAATGGATACCACAGCTATCGCAGCGCACCAAACAAATATCAAAAATACGGCTATGCCTGAAATCGACCTGCCTATAATACCAGAAAGCAAAGCCACCGGAATATTCAATAATATAGGGGCAAGAGAAAAATTCAGCAATACAAATAATGAAGTTGCGCTTCCTCTGCCTTTTAGAAGTTCAGCAGTCAGATGAAAAACCGCAGCGAAAATAATCAGCATTACCAAGTTAATCGGAGTAAACAATATAAAACGCAATAAAAAACCGCTTTCGGAATTATCAGACATAACGGAACCTGAAACCGCAAGGCACAGGTTTGCTAAAAAGAAAATTACCAACGACAGCCAAACAGGCTTTTCAATAATTATTCTATCAATGGCTTCCAGCGGATTCTCAAACAGCGAAAGAATCAAATCAAGATTTTTAATCATAATTAATTACTCCATCATATATTCAAGCCTGATACTTGTTTCCGGAACAACTTTGTCGAAAGCAAGACTCTCTTCAAAACTCGCAGGCAATATCTCCATAAATCTTTCCCATGGTTCAGAATCAGTTACTATTTTGCATTTTCCTTTTATTCCTGAAAGTTTTTTCGCCTCTTCTATGGCGTCATCCAAACCGCCTATCATATCCACAAGCCCTTCGCGCACTGCCTGTCTGCCGGTAAAAATACGGCCATCCGCAAGTAAACGGACCTTTTCTTCGTCCATCTTTCTTCCGGTTGCGACCTCCCTCACAAAATCATTATAACTTTCATTTATGAGATCCTGAAGTATTTTTTTTTCTTCAGGCGTCATCTCCCGCGAAAAACTGCCTATGTCTTTGTGAACTCCCGATTTTATGGTCTCTATTTTCACACCGATCTTTTTCATAAGAGAAGAAAAATTGCTCAATTCCATTATTACTCCTATGGAACCGGTCAATGTCCCGGGATTGGCAAGTATTTTATCAGCTGCTGTGGCTATATAATATCCTCCTGAAGCAGCGACATCGGAGAAAGAAGCAACTACGACTTTTTTATCTTTTTTTAACTTTAAAATTTCAGCATGTATTTCCTGTACCGCTGCGACTGTGCCGCCCGGAGAATTTATCCTTAGAACAACAGCCTTTACGGACTTGTCTTCTCCTATTTTTTTCAGACGTTTTATTACTTTTTCGGAACTATCCCTTATAGAACCCGCAGAACGCATAGACGCCCTTATGGTTCCATAGACATTGACAACTGCTATCTTATTCTGAGTTATGTTCAAACTATTGATTTTTGTTTTCTGGACACGCGATTTCTTCACGGATAACCACATCCCGGTTACAGTAGAAATCAAAAAAAGTATCAGAATAAAAATTGATATTCTATTTCTTTCCATAAATAGCAACCTCCTTTTTGATGGCTTTGGCCTCTTTTCTTATTTCCTCATAATCTATTTTATATCGCTTACAAATTTTGTCAAATGTTTCGCCGCGGTTGCGCCTGCGTATTATATCCTCATAGTTTTTTTTTGTTTTCACTGAAATCAAAATAACTTTTATTAATTCTTCGCGGCCGAGCCCTTTCTCCTTCATACTCTGTATCTCTGTTGCGTCAAGATGCCAATAAGAGGCATAACCCGCCAGATTTATGGAAAACTGCTCCGGAACAATAACTCTTTTTTCGTCATTTGTCTGTTCCTCTTTAACGTCTTCGCCGAAAAAATTCAAATCATTTTCGTAAGAATCCGCAAACCCGCAATTTAAAACCGCGAACAAAACCAAAAAAAATAATTTTAACATAGGTGACAAAGTAAAACTCTTATTTTATATCATAATAATCAAACACTGTCCAGTTTTTTCCTTTCCAATCCACACGGACAGCAATCATGCTTTTACCGCCTTTTTTAACAACTGAGTTTCTTATTATTCCTTTAAATTTTATAGTTTTATGTGCCCCAGGAGATAATTCTTCTATTATATTTTCCTTTTCAATGCCTGTAATAATGCCATCCGGCAAAATAACAGATAATCCTATATCCGTATGTTTATCTCCTGAAATATTTTCAATCAGTATATTAAAATCAAACTCTTCATTCCTTCTGATATTATTCAAAACATTTATTTTTATATCAAAAGGAAAAACACTGTGTTCCTTTTTTAATGTTGTAATCGCAGCGGAACCGGCTAAAAGCCATTCCTTTGAGGAATACGGTTCTTTTCTACCTTTCAAAGCCCTCTGTAAATCATGTATAAATACGCCCTTCGCTTTTCCGTCTTTATATATTTGTTCAACTGATTTTACAAGCCGGTTATAAAACTCTTCAGGACCCGCGGGATTTAAAGTTCTTTGATGCAAAGGCCAGTCAACAACATTCCCGACAGCCAGATTGACATCGTCTGTGGAAACATACGCGTTCCATCCCTTGAGAAGATAATCAAGTTGTTTCCTGGTGGCTTCGTATATCATAACAGAAATAATGTCAGCGCCGGCATCAGAAAACATAACAGGATCCTGTCCGTGATGCCATCCTTTTTCCCAGCTTAAAGTGAATACCCACAATGGCTTTTTCAATTTTACTTCAGTGGTAATTCTGTGCAGTATCGAAGAAACCTTGTGCGCCCTCCACCAGTACCACTGCTCTACCAAATGTTTGTTCCCTGCGGATATTTTTTCATTGGCGAACCACGAAATCTTTTGGACATAAGATAGTTTCGTCCAATATACGGGTACCGGTATATCCATATCAGAAATAAATTCTTCAACAAGCTCATATCCGCCGAAAGCGTTCCTTATATAATCCATTCCTATATAATCAACTTCTTTGCATTCGTTCAGCAGTTTAACGAATTCTATAATATCGGAAACCCTTTTCTCATCTCCGAGAGAAACTGCGCTTGTTTCCACCACACCTTTTTCCGAGGAACTGTAATCGCAGGCATAAGAATAATTTTTATACTTATATTTTCCGAATGTAAGGTACGCTATCAAATACGCCCCGAATTTCTGGCCTCTTTTGTGCGCCTCGGCTCCCATTTGCGACAATTTTGAAATATTTTCAGTTCTCCAAGGAAAAGTTTCGTCCGGAGAAGCAGATTCCGCCTTTGTCTGTCCTGCGAGGTACCAAAACGCGTCGGCCCCTACAAATTCCGTCCAGTCAAACAAAGTTTTCCAATCAGATTCAGCGCCGGCCGGAGAGCGCAGCCCGAGTTTATCAACAGGAGCGGCGTTCTCAAACGTCAGAACACCGAATATTTCAGGATCCAATTTTTTACGTTTTCTCGCGAAAATAAGAAAATCTTCGGCGGAAACGGATATATCTTCCGAAAAAGAAGCGGAAATTGCATATCTGCCGACAGGCGCTGCCCACGGACACGGCCATTTCCCGACCCAAAGATTCTTTTTCTCATCAAATCTCATACTCACCTGTTCCACATTGCCCACAGTCACGACATTTTCATTATCGCGGGAGATATGAACAAAAAAAGGACTGGTTTTGTATTCCTCTCTCAATTTTTTATTTTTTATAACAGCGTTCAATTCTATGAATTCCCAGCGCATATATCTTTTTTTCACCGGATATATTTTTACATCCGTTGTTATGCGCGTTATAAATACATATATGCCCGAAATCACACAAATAATAAGAAAAAGTATTCCGGACAGTTTTAAAATTTTATTCATAAGTCAGATTTTCTCTCTATAATAATCGTAACAGGACCGTCATTGTGAATTTCAAGAAGCATAGTAGCCGCAAACTTTCCCTCTTTGACAATAAGACAACTGCTTTTAAGATATTCAACAAATTTTAAATATAGTTCAAGCGCTTTCTGCGGTGTTTCGGCCTCTGTAAAATCAGGCCTGCGACCGCGGCAGCAATTTCCATAAAGAGTGAACTGCGAAACAACAAGGATATCTCCCCTGATATCAAGGACAGAATCGTCGAATTTCCCAGCGCCGTCTGAAAATATTCTTAAATTCAATATCTTGTCAGCAACCCATCTGGCGTCATCATCCGTATCTCCTCGGCCTATCCCGACAAGCACGACTATGCCGTTGCCTATTTCATTTTTTATGCCGTCAAAAGAAACGGAAGCATTCTTTACTCTTTGAATAACCGCTTTCATAAAAATTCCGAATAATTCGCAAAACACTTATACAAGCCAACCGGATCTTAAAATATACTCGGTCTTATTTTATGTATTGAATTATTTCCTTTACAGTACGCACCTTTTTAATACCCGGAATATCCCAGGTATTTATTCCTATTACAGTCTTGTCTATTGCCCTGGCAAGGCCTATTTCCGATAATGTTCCGTACTTCCCGCCTATGGCAATTACAATATCCGCGGTTCTTACTATTATGGCATTTCTGGCGTGACTCATCGCAGTAACTATAGGAATGTCTATATAAGGATTGGCATCTTCTTTGGTTTTACCCGGCAAAATTCCTATTGTAAGACCGTTAAATCTCTTTGCTCCGCGACAAGCCGCTTCCATAATTCCGCCCATACCGCCGCAGACCAAAATATGCTTCCTTTTGCCTATCTCTTCGCCAACGGATTCTGCAATGTTTCTCGTATTCGCCGAACATTCGCGGCCGCCTATAATACCCACAATCATAATATTTTTCCTAAATGGTTAAATCGCTCCCGGCAGGATTCGAACCTGCATCCCCAGCTCCGGAGGCTGGTGCTCTATCCATTGAACTACGGAAGCATTTAATTATTTTATCTATTTTTTTTAGTTTCGTCAAGCTTTCTGGAATATATTACGGCATTATCATCCTTATATGACACCTTCCACAATTTTTCATCAATCTTTCTGACCGGTTTAACAAGCAAATAATCAGTATTTGGCGGAATCTCACCTTTTTCAAAATAATTTCCTAAATATTCAACAGGATAAACTGTATCATACCTTCCGTCAATAGCCACTTTGCAGGATTCGTTCAGATGCCAGATGACGTATTCCCCCCAATTAAATTCGTTAAAAATATTGCCGGATATTTTGTTTTCTTTTATAAAATTTACAGCCCCGGAAGGAAATTTGTTCCCGGCTTCAATACGCGCGGACGGATTCGACAAACTTAAAAATACTATCAAAAAAAACTGCGGATATGCCGAAAAAATAAGAGCGGAGGCGATGTGTTTGTTTTTAAGCTTTTCGAAATATATCATTATGAAAGGCGAAGCGATTATAGCCAACAATGGAATATGCCTTGCAGATTTTAAAGCAAATATTATACCTGATAAAACGGCTATGAAACACGCATACCTGCCGTATCTTAAACAGGATAAGGCGGAAACTGCGCACAAAACAATATAAAAAAGATATACATATCCAAGCCATGAAAAATCATCTGGATTGAAAGGCATCCATTCCGTTATATACTGCGATGTCAAAGGATTAGTCAATGCCACGAACAAAGCCTTCCATAATTTAACGCCGTAAGGGGTAATCAGAGAGGAAAGTATAAGAACAATCATAAAATAATAATACCTTTTGAAACGCTCGCCGAACAATAGAACGGCTATCAGAATTATTCCTGCGACAAATCCGCCATGCAGATTAGCCCACAAGATCATCACAGGTATCAAACACCATAAAAATAATTCATTTTTATTTTTAATATAAAGGTGCACAAGAAAAAGACAGGCGGACAGCAAAAGATAAGTAAACAAATGCGGCCTGAAGGATGCTCCGGCATATACCAAAGACATAGCAAGAAGATATATCGAAAAAACGATTTTGTAGTTCTTTGAATACAGCATTAAAGTGGCAAAAAGAAAAATGCCTGTGACAAATCCAATCAACAATTTGAAAAATATTAGACCTTTTTCCGCGGCCCTGTTGTAAACCGAATAAAAAGCAACCTCTCCCAGCCATTCGTGATTAGTCCACTCTCTTCCTAACGCGGTATATGAATAAATATCTGTTCTTTGTATCCGTCGTGTCTCCAGAGTTTTCCTGCCAAAAAACAAATGTCCCCAATAATCCACATCCTGCCATTTGTTATAAAAGAAAAAAGGGACCGTAAGGAGTCCCGCTAAAATAAACATCGCAATCCGATTGTTATTCATAGGAATTTGTCGAGAATATTTTCCATGGAAGCAAGAGCATCCGGCAATTTTTCAGCGTATCTGCCTCCGGCCTGAGCGAATTCCTGCTTCCCTCCTCCGCCGCCGCCCAGTATTGATGAAAGTTCCTTCGCTATGGAATTCGCAGTGATTTTAGGCACAAGATTTTTTGAAACTGAGATTAATATTACAGGTTTTTCATTTATTATTGCTCCGGCAAGGGTGATCCCTTCGGTATTTTTAGAATGTAAGGAATCGAGAATATTCCGCAATCCAGGAATAGTACCTGATTCCACAACCTTGAAAAGAACTTTTATGCCTTTGATTTCAGCGGTTTCCACGGCAGCGCCGCAAGATGAAACGACAGAATTTTTTATGGAGTTAAATTCCTTCTCGAGCTTTTTCTTTTCAGCGATTTGCTTTTTTAATTTTTCAATCATTGCGGAAGGAGATGTCTTTAACAGTTCAGACGCTTCTTCCAAAATATCTCTTTGAGATTTAGCATATTCATAGGCGAAATGTCCAGTAATCCCTTCTATCCTTCTTAAACCGCTGCCTATACTGGATTCGGCGACCACCTGGAACTGCCCTATTTCTCCCGTAGCGGAACAATGAGTGCCGCCGCACAGCTCTATGCTTTCCGGCTTCTTTTCGTCTCCAATGATTACGCATCTGACCAGCTCGCCGTATTTTTCTCCGAATAAGGCGGTTGCACCGAGAGATTTTGCTCCCGCGATATCAGTTATTTTCGTATTGACGGAATTATTAGCCAGAATCCTTTCGTTTACATATTTTTCTATTAAATAAAGTTCGTTTTCTTTTATTTTTACAGGATGAAGAAAATCAAAACGAAATCTGTTTTCCGCAACAAGAGAACCGCGCTGCAGAGCGTGCTGCCCTAAAATATTCCGTAAAGCGGCGTGGAGAAGGTGCGTAACAGTGTGATTTTTCATAATATTTCTTCTTCGCGAAATAGCAATTTCCATTTTAACGGTATCGCCTGTCTTTATATTCCCTTGAATAATCTTGCATTTATGAACAATTAGATTTTCAACAGGTTTTTGTGTATCATACACCTCTATTACCAGATTCCCTTCGGATGAAACTATTTTCCCGGTATCTCCGACCTGGCCGCCGCTTTCTCCGTAGAACACAGTTTCGTTTGTTATTATTTCCACATCGTCGCCTTCTTTGGCAAAATCAGCATGTTTATTGTTCTTCAAAATAACAAGCACTTCAGCGACAGTATTAAAAGAATCATAACCCTTAAAAAGAGTATTTCCTGTCTTTTTATGGATCTCGTAGTAATTCCCTGCATCCTTTTCTCCAGAACCTGCCCATGAAGTTTTTGAGCGGACTTTCTGTTTTTCCATTTCCGTTTCAAATCCCTTTTCATCAACTTTTAATCCGGATTCAGCGGCAATTTCCTTTGTAAGATCAAAAGGAAATCCATAAGTATCATACAAGGCAAACGCATCCGCTCCGGTAATATTCTGATTCTTCTTTATTGTGGAATTTAAAATATCCATACCCTTTTCCAAAGTTAGCAGAAACTTTTCCTCTTCCATCTTCACTATTTTAACGATTTGCTCTCTTTTTGTAGCAATATCTGGATATGAAAGTTTCATAGTATCTATCACTTTGTCGCAAACAGAATATAAAAAAGGATTGTTAATTCCGGATTTTTTTCCCTTTGTTACAGCCCGACGGATAATTCTTCTCAGCACATATCCGCGCGCCTCGTTGGAAGGCAGTATGCCGTCCGCGATAAGAAAAGTTGCGCCGCGGCCGTGATCCGCTATAACTCTACTCTCAGGAACATCTCCGCAGAACAAAATATTCTTTACGAAATCTGTTATTTTAATCAACTCGTCAGTTCGAAAATTAGTCGGCGCATTTTGAGAAACTGACGCAAGTCTTTCAAGTCCCATCCCGGTATCTATGTTTTTTCTCGGCAGATTTTTCAGACTGCCGTCGGACATACGGTCAAACTGGGTAAAAACAAGATTCCATATTTCGAGAAATCTGTCGCAGTCGCAACCGGGGGAACAATTCTTTTTTCCACATCCTTTGTCGGATCCTGTATCGTAAAGTATTTCCGAACACGGGCCGCAGGGACCTGTATCACCCATCTGCCAGAAATTCGATTCGTCTCCGAGCTTAATTATCCTGTTTTTTGCCACTATCCCTGCCCATATGTCAAATGCTTCGGAATCTTCCTTATAAACGGAAACATATAACCTGGCAGGATCAAGAGCAATCTCCTTTACAAGAAATTCCCACGCCCATGCTACGGCCTCTTTTTTGAAATAATCCCCGAATGAAAAATTTCCGAGCATCTCAAAAAATGTCAGATGCCGCGCCGTATATCCGACTTTCTCGATGTCTGAAGTCCTGAAACATTTTTGAACGGAACAAGCCCTTTGCTCTTTCGCGTCAAGTTTTTGTTTGCCTAAAAAATAATTTTTAAACTGCACCATGCCGGCGGAAGTAAAGAGCAGTGTGGGGTCTGACGACGGGATCAATGAATCGCTTTTAAAAAATGTATGTTTTTTGTCTTGAAAATATTTAATGAATTTCTGTCTTATCTGATTAGTTTCCATATTATTTTAAAATATTCCGCAGTTAAAACGCAATATACCTTTCATTTAAGATTATATTCAAATAATTAAAAAAGTAAACAGTCTGTATAAGGAACAGGCAACTATTTCATTGAATCAATGCCGGAAATGTCTTAAAGCGGTAAACACCATGGAAATGCCATAACTGTTACACGCGTTTATAGAATCCATATCCCTTATCGACCCGCCAGGCTGAATAACAGAACTAATCCCGTATTCAGCAGCAAGATCCACTATGTCCCGGAACGGTAAAAAAGCGTCGCTCGCCAAAACAAGAGGCATATTCATAAAATCAGACGGGCGGTTCGCTGTCTTCATCTTTTCCAAAGCGATTTTCAGAGAATCAATCCTTGACATCTGCCCGGCGCCTATGCCAACGGTATTGCATCTCTTTGCCAAAACTATAGCATTGGATTTAACATATTTTGCTACTGTATAAGCGAATTTCAGGGATGCTAATTCTTTCCGGGACGGTTTCTTTGAGGTTACAACTTTCAAACTTTTAACAACAAGGTCGTCTTTCTGTTGAACGAGCATCCCGTCGGCTACAGATGAAAATTGCAAAGCCGGTACAGAACCGGTCTTCACCGGGCGTGAAGAAAGAATTCTCAAATTCTTCTTTTTTGAAAAGATGCCAAGGGAACTTTCGGAATAAGAAGGCGCTATAATACATTCCGTAAATATCTTATCCGTCAAAAGCGCTGTGTCTATGTCAACCCGTCTGTTAAAAGCAAGTATGCCTCCGTATGCGGAAACCGAATCGCATAAAAACGCGTTATGATACGCGTCGGACAATCTTTTTGCCACGGAAACCCCGCACGGAGACCCGTGTTTCACGATCACGCAGCACGGTTCCTCAAATTCATGCACAAGATCAAATGCGGAAACAATGTCAAGATAATTGTTATACGACATATCCTTGCCCTGTATCTGATTGAGATGTTTTATAAAACTGCTTTTATTGCGAATTTCATAAAGAGCAGCTTTTTGATGAGGATTTTCCCCATATCTGAGATCCAAAGATTTTTTTAATGTCAACGGCATTATATCTCTGAATTGTTCTTTATTAGAAAGATGCGCGGATATTACGGAATCATAATAGGAAGTTGTCTCAAACGCCTTTGCAGCAAGCGTTTTTCTGAAACTTTTATCCAATTTATCAGATTTGATTCTTTCAAGAACTTCCTGATAATCTTTTATATCGCAAACAGGAACGACATTCTCGTAATTTTTTGCCGACGCGCGCAATAAAGCCACTCCTCCTATATCTATTTGATTCTTGCCAGGTTTTTTTTCAAACGGATAAAAGTTCACCACAACCATATCGATTCTGTCTATGCCGTGTTTTTTTAATTCTATTTCGTGCTTTTTATTTTTATCCGCAAGAACGCCCGCATGAATGTTAGGATGCAAAGTTTTTACGCGTCCGTCAAGAATCTCAGGGAATCCGGTAATCCGTTCGACATTGACAACTGAAATTCCCAATGATTTTAGAAATGAGGCAGTGCCTCCGGTGGCAATTATCTTTATTCCCCAACCCGATATTTTTTCCACAAAATCCTTTATCCCTGTTTTATCCGATACGCTGATTATTACAGTATTTATTTTATTCATTTTTCTCCCAGAATCCTTTCCGCGACTTCCTGAATTATATCCGCAGAAAAACCTCTTGAAGCGAGATACCTGTATATTTTATTTTTCAATTTCGCGGGTTCCAGATGCTTGTACATTTTTATTCTGCGTTCAATCGTCCTGTAAGCGTTTTCTAAATCATCTATCCCGGAACTTTCAATCAAGCCGGCTATCACGTCCTTATGTATACCTTTACCCACCAGTTCCCACGCCACAAACATTTTACTCTTATGCTGGTTGAATCTGAATTCCGCCCATTCTTTGGCAAAAGATTCGTCATTTAGAATATTTTCGGATTTGAACTTTTCTATTACTTTATCAACCGTCTCGTCGGTATAATTTCTTGATAATTTTTTACGAATTTCTTTTTCCGAATGATTTCTGCGTCCCATAATCCAAAGGGCATATTTTAACGCTTTTTCATAGTTATCGATTTTGTTCATACGCATATCCGTTTAAGAAGTTCAAAAATTCTGTCAGTGTGAGTGCCCCTCCAGTATATCCTACCGCACTCGGGACAATTTGAAAATTCCGTTTGCGTTTCATACACATATTCCGGCACCAGTCGTTTTATTTTTTCCCGGGAAATATTATTCAATAAACAATTGCATACGGAACATCTTTTAAAAAAATTATTTTGTTCCGGTTTAAGGTTGAGTTCTTTAATAATTTGCATCAATTGCTCCGTGTAGCAGTCGCTCTTCACAAATATTATTCTTAAAGGGACATTTCTTGAAATATTCCTATCGCCTGTAAGAATAATCCTGCCCTGCCGGATGCTTTCGAATACAAGTTCCGAATCCGAACCGGACTTAAAATAAACAGTATCGTATCCGAGAATCCTAAGCCATTTCGCCAAACGTCCCAGCATGGAATCTGCAATAAATTTCATATTCCGACTAACTGCGTCTTTCCAACTTTTTTATTTCCTTCCAGTTATTAAGAATTTCCTTTACAGAATCCACCTTTTTCCCGGCAAAAACATGAGGATGCCTTCTTTTAAGTTTAGATACCAGAGTATCAATAACATCATCTATTGTAAACTTTCCGTTTTTCTTTGCTATTTGAGAATGAAACATTACCTGCAGAAGTATGTCGCCCAATTCTTCCTTCATATTTTCCGTATCGCGGGATTTAACAGCCTGTATGAATTCTCCTGTTTCCTCTTCAAGATATCTTATCAAACTTTCATGCGTCTGTTCCCTATCCCACATACACCCGTTCTCCGAGTGAAGTTTATCAAATATCTTTTTCAGTTGATTAAATTTATCCGACATATCATTACGCATCCGGAATTTGAAACCGGCGACGCGCCTCCGCATAACAATTATTTATGCCCGCAGTATAAAGCAAAGTAATAGTGCCTAAGAATTACTTCAACGTCCTTAAAACCTGATTTGCGCATCATAGCAAGTTCCTGTTCCATAGTCACAGGTCTGTCTTCTTTCCTGTGCATGGCAAGCACTTCCTGAAACTGCTTCTCCTTTATCCCCATACTATTGGCAAACTCGCGCCATTTTGCTATAAAAATCTCCTTTATCCGCCTGTTGCCGGAAGATAAGATATCAACACTCACAAAAATGCCGCCTCTGAATAGAGATTTGAATATAATATCGAAAAACTTCTGTTTTTCTTTTTTCTCTATATGATGTAAAACGAGAGAAGAAACAACCGCGTCAAATTTCTCTTTACAATAAAACTTGCGGATATCGCAGCGTCTGTAGATTATATTACTATTCTTCTTAAATTTTGTTTTTGCCAGCCGCAACATATTTTCCGCAATATCCACACAGGTAACTGAAGCATCCGGGAACAGGGCGAGTATTTCCCCTGTCAGATTGCCTGTGCCGCATCCCAAATCCAATATTTTAACCTTATCCGCTTTGGCAAACGGCAATAGTTCTGCGGCTGATCGTATCATATCCTTGTAATGCGGCGCTATCCTGTAAAAATTCGCGTCAAATTCCGCAGCCTCCTGCTCGAAATGATTCCTGATAATTTTAAGACGTTTCCCCGACATTTTTTCCATACATTACCTTTCAATTTTCTGCATTTCCCCGGCCGGCTGTTTCATACCTGCCGGTTACTTTATCATTTTCAAAAAATCCTGTTCCATGATTATTGGAATACCGAGTTTTTTCGCCTTGTCATATTTTGAACCGGGTTTTTCGCCGGCCACCACAAAATCCGTTTTTTTGCTTACAGAAGCAGTTGCATTGCCTCCGAACCCGCGCACAGCAGTTTCAGCCTCCACGCGGGATAATGTCTTGAGTTCTCCTGTGAAAACAAATGTTTTACCGGCAAATTTTTGAAATACTTGCGTTGTATGTTCTTCCATATTGACGCCTGCTTTTTTAAGTTTTCTGATAAGTTCCACTGTTTCATCCTGCTGAAAAAATTTCACTATGGATTCAGCCATTATAGGCCCCATTTCATAGATTTTCGTAATATCATCGGCATTAGCGTTCATAAGAGCTTCCATTGTTCTAAATTGGCCTGCAAGAAGTAGCGCCGCTTTTTCTCCGATATTTCTTATACCGAGACCGAAAAGAAGCCGGCTCAGCGGCCTGTCCTTGGATTTTTGTATCGCAAAAATAAGATTATCGGCTTTTTTATCCTTGAACAGATCAAGACCGAGCAGATCCCGTTTTTCAAGAAAATATATATCTGCGAAATCTGAAACAATTTTCTTTTTTATGAGCTGTTCCACAGCCGCATCTCCAAGCCCTTCTATATCCATAGCGGCTCTTGACGCGAAATGCGTAAGACCTCTTTCTATCTGAGCGGGACATAACGGGTTAACGCATCTTAACGCTACATCTTCATTTTTCTCTTTTTCCACCCGCCTGCCGCAAACAGGACATTGAGAAGGTATTTCAAAAGGCATAGATACAGCAATTCTTTTTG
Source organism: Elusimicrobia bacterium ADurb.Bin231 (assembly GCA_002069855.1). Taxonomy (GTDB): domain Bacteria; phylum Elusimicrobiota; class UBA8919; order UBA8919; family MWCF01; genus MWCF01. Next base: position 23,144 of record MWCF01000010.1, read on the forward strand.
TGTTTATTACTTTTATGATCTTAGGTATTACCTCTCCGGCGCGCTCCACGAGAACAGTATCGCCGGCACGCACATCCAAACGTTTTATTTCATCGAAATTATGAAGAGTGGCGCGCGAAATTATAACGCCTCCGCATTCCACTGGCTCCAATTCAGCAACAGGTGTGAGAATTCCGGTTCTTCCCACCTGAATAATTATATTTTTCAGCAATGTGGTTACCTGCTTAGCCGGAAATTTATAGGCCGCAGCCCAGCGCGGCGATTTCATAGTAAAACCAAGTTTACGCTGCTGCGACAGATCATTTATCTTTATCACAAGTCCGTCTATCTCAAATGGAAAAGTCAATCTCGTTTTTTCGTATTCCGCGCATATATTGAGCACTTCCGTTATATTCCGTGTAATGCGTATATACTTCAATGTGCTCGGCAAACCGTTATCAGTGCAAAATTCCAGAAACTCTTTATGTGAATCGAATATCTTACCGCCGTTTATCGCGCCGTAAGAATGCGCCATGAATTTCAATCTGCGTCTGGCAGTTATGGCGGGATTCTTCTGCCTCAAAGACCCTGCGGAGGCGTTTCTCGGATTGGCGAAAGCCTCTTCTCCCGATGACAAAAGAGATTCATTAAGCAGATCAAAATCCTTTCTGTCAATGTATATCTCTCCGCGCAGTTCCAAAAAAGGCATATCCGAAAAAAGTTTTAACGGCACCGATTTTATGGTTTTTATGTTAAGGGTTATATCCTCGCCGGTCAATCCGTCGCCGCGGGTCGCGCCGAGAGCAAGCGCTCCGTTTTTATACGTTAAAGAACAACTTACTCCGTCGATCTTGGGCTCGATTATATATTCGAAATTTTCTTCCGGGAGCGCTTTTGCCGCGCGTTTTTGCCACTCTAATATTTCTTCCGGGACATATGTGTTCGAAAGCGAAAGCATAGCCGCGGCGTGGGTAACAGATTTGAATTCATCCGTTACCTGCCCTGATACGCGCATAGTCGGAGAATCAGGCGAAACCAATTCGGGATGGATTTTTTCCAGATCTTCAAGCCGCTTGACAAGTTTATCGTATTCATAATCCGAAATCTCCGGCGAGGCAAGCACATAATATAAATAATCATGTTTGCGTATTTCGGTTTTTAATTTTTCTATTTCATCAGCGGGTTTCATAATAGCGATTGTCAACCTGATTTTAATTTATTTATTTTATCCAATATCCCGTTAACAAATCTGCCGGAATGTTCGGTGGAATATTCTTTTGCCAGTTCTATAGCTTCATTTATAACGACTTTCGACGGCGTCTGAGGCGTGTACATAAGCTCGTAAACCGCGAGCCGCAGTATCGCCCTGTCAACTGATGTCATTCTCGTTACTTCCCAATTATCAGCGGTTTCCGCCAAAAGTTTGTTTATTTCTTCAAGATTAGAAACTGTACCGTCCACCAATTCTTTTGAAAATGCCACCACCCTGTTGTTTATCTGCCGGTTTGTCCAGAAATATTTTTCCGATTCAGATTTGTCCGTTTTGCAAATATCCATAGTATAAAGCACATGCATAGCGCATTTGCGAGATTCCCTGCGTAATCCCATCTTTTTTCAAGAGCATTAGAAATACTGCTCTCCTCCGGTTCGTTATTTCAATTTTGCGAAAAGATTTGCCATTTCCAGCGCGGATTCAGCCGCTTGCGCGCCCTTGTTGCCGGCTTTTGTTCCTGAACGTTCTATTGCCTGTTCAAGAGTTTCAGTTGTTACTACACCAAAGATTACAGGCGTGCCTGTTTTCATACCTGTGGAAGCAATACCCTTTGTAACTTCCGCTGCGATATATTCGTTATGCGTAGTATCGCCCTTGATTATCGCGCCAAGACATATAACGGCATTATACTTTTTAGACGACGCAAGTTTGCCGGCGGCATACGGTATTTCAAAAGATCCAGGCACCCAGACGATATCTATGTCTTTTTCATCAGTATCCTGTCTTTTCAATCTATCTGTGCAACCGCTCAACAGTTTAGAAGTCAAAAATTCATTAAATCTGGAAACAACTATAGCGAATTTCAGTCCTTTCCCATTAAGTTTTCCTTCATACACATTTCCCATATTCCCTCCTGTTAATAAATTATAATATTTTTAACGCATTTTGCAATTCATATACAACAAGCGCAAAATTTTTTCTTAAAAACCATCAATCCTTTGAGGCAGCCGTGTGATTTTATTAGAATAATATCCGTTTATCAAAATCAATTCCTTTGTTTTTATAAAATAATACGAAATCCTTTCTTAAGAATATTAACTTATAAAAAATGTCCGCATTTCACCTTTTTAGTATCAAGATATTTTTTCATATGCTTTGATTTCGGTTTTATTTTAATAGGCACCCTTTCAGTTATCTTTAATCCGTATCCATTTAATCCTATTATCTTTTTGGGATTGTTGGTAAGAAGCCTGATTGTGGAAAGGCCAAGGTCACATAATATCTGCGCGCCGATACCATAATTCCTTAGATCCGGTTTGAATCCGAGTTTGATATTTGCCTCTACAGTGTCATAACCGTAATCCTGAAGTTTGTATGCTTTTATCTTATTGAAAAGGCCAATACCGCGTCCCTCTTGATTCATGTACAAAAGAACGCCTGCTCCCTCTTTTGATATCATTTTCAGAGATTCCTCCAGCTGCTCGCCGCAATCACACCTCATAGAATGAAAAATATCACCGGTCATACAAGAGGAATGAACCCTGACAAGCACATTCTTTCTGCCGCTTACCTTTCCTTTGACAAGAGCAAGATGATTCTCTTTTAAAACCTTGTCCTGATACAATTTCAAAACAAAATCTCCGTATCTTGTAGGAAAAACAGTTGATTCAGCCAATTCCACAAGTTTTTCATATCGTCTTCTGTATTCTATAATTTGTTCTATGGTTATTATTTTTAATTTAAATCGTTTTGCTATTTCTATTAACTGCGGCAAACGCGCCATACTGCCATCATCCTGCATAATTTCAACAAGCACGCCTACAGGTTTTAACCCGGCAAGACGCGCGATATCAACTGTTGCCTCAGTGTGCCCCGCCCGGCAAAGCACCCCTTGATTTTTTGATTTTAATGGAAATATATGGCCAGGTCTGCCCAACTCTTCAGGCCTTGTTTTGGGATTGGCAAGCGCCTTTATGGTTTTCGCCCTGTCTGACGCGGATATACCTGTAGTACAGCCATGCCCTAATAAATCAACTGACACGGTAAAAGGAGTTTCATGAAAAGACGTGTTTTTATTCACCATCAAATCAAGTTTAAGTTCCTCGCAGCGTTCCTCGGTAATAGGCACGCAGATCAATCCTCTGCCGTGCTTGGTCATAAAATTAACCATTTCCGGAGTAATCAATTCCGCGGAAGCTATAAAGTCGCCTTCGTCTTCGCGGTCTTCGTCGTCAACTACTATAATCGCTCTTCCTTTTTTAAAATCAGCTACTGCCTCTGATATTTCAGAAAATATTTTCATAAAAATCCCGCTTTCTCAAGTGTTGATAATGTTACAGCGCCGACGCTTTTTTCATTCAACACATATTTGCCTATTATATCCGTTTCTATATTTACTCTCATACCCTTCTTTTTTAAATGGAAATTGGTATTAGCGTAAGTGTGAGGTATTACAGCCGCGGAAAATCCCAAAACTTCTTTTTTCATTATTGTAAGTCCCACTCCGTCCACAGCCACAGAGCCTTTTTCCACAATATATCTCAAATAATTTTTAGGACACGAGATTCCAAATATCTTCGAATTCCCCGCGGTATGAATAGAGGATATTACTCCGGTACAGTCTATGTGTCCTGTAACTATGTGCCCGCCGAGACGCGATGACGGTTTAACTGCTCTTTCAATATTCACCATATCGCCTTTCTTTAATGCCGCAATTGTTGTTCTGGAATAACTTTCTTCTGATACATCAAATCGTAAAATCGCTTTTTTTGATCTATCCGGAACAGACGATACTGTAAGACACACACCGTTCACGCTTACGCTGTCACCCAGGTTTATATCCGGCAAACCCACAGTTAAATCCAAAGCCCCTTTTACATGTTTAACTACGCTGCCTATACTTTCTACGATTCCTGTAAACATTTTCAATAATCTCCGCTATACATTAAAAAATGCAATCAGTCCATCCGTATCGGATTGGAAAATATCCATGGATGATAAAAATATTTTTTTAGAAATATCTCGCATCTGTATATGCCTTTTTCGGCACCGGATATTTCAATTCCGTCAGAAATTTTTTCAATTATTTTTTTTCCGTCTTTTATGATTTTTATCAAAGCCCTGCGCGGAACTCGAACGGATACTTTCCCTTTTGAAACCTTAAAAACGAATCCGCCTTTAGGATCCGCGAAGTAATCATTTGAAATATAGGAACTCCCTAAACGCAATGCCTCAAGCACCCTGCCGATGTCTTCTTTCTTCCGGCTGAGCGGCTCTTCAAGCAGAATATGAGTTCTTATCGTCCTGAAAGCGACATCAAACGGGAATATCTTCGCTTTTATAAATTTAAAATATTTTTTTACTGCTTCGTGATTGTCTATTTCTCCAATCCCGTATTTTAATTGTTCCGCGCCAATATTTATTTTATCCCATCTTTCGAGTGTTTCTTTTTTTGGACCTTTAAGAAAATACGCTGGAAAAAGGTAACTCATTACTGCAGTCAAAGGGCCTTTTAGAGTTTCCTGCCAATCGGTCTGCAAATCCCATACGGAAAAACCGCTATATCCGGTTATGTCCCAGTTAATCCATGTGTAAGGATTTACTCCGAATTTCCGGTTTCCAATATGGTCCGGATGCGCAATAAATCCGAAGCCGCCGGCACGATTTACATCGTCTATATAATTTTGAGGATTAGATTCCGTCCTATCGGCTATTACAGCCTTGTCTATATTGAATGCGAGATAATGATTTTTATTCGGAGATATCTCTTCGCCGGCTATCAACAACGTATTCCTGTGCCATCCCTCGTATTTTTTGGCTTCCAAAGAAAAATGATCCGTAATGATTATGTAATCCAATCCGCAGGAGTTCGCAGAAGAAATTATCTCTTCAGGTGTTCTTAATCCGTCAAATGAATATTCGGAATGCATATGTATGCATCCGCTGTAATCAAACATCAATATCCCCCTGCAACATTATGTCTCTTCCTGAATCAATCACTGAAATTTGTTTTATCGCCGCGGAATCTTTTATTTTTTTAGCTCTGCCTATTATCAACGGGCATATAAAAATCACGCGCCGGTCAAAAAGTTTTTCTTCCATAAAGGATTTTGTGACTTCTTCTCCGCCTTCAACAAGAATAGAGGATATATTCAACCCGGCAAGTTTCGAAAGCAATCTTTTCAAATCCAATTTCTTATTTTTCAAAGGAAGTTCAAGTATGATTATTCCCATGTTTTCAAGCACCCTCTTTTTTTTATGGTCGGAAATAAAAGAGGTAGCCACTACTGTTTTAGATTTATCATCCAGAATTTTGGCGGAAAGCGGAATTCTTAAATGCGTGTCCAGCACTATCCTTACTGGATTTTTGCCGGCTCCGTGAGATGTAAGAGCAGGGTCATCGCATAATACGGTCTTAATCCCGACCAAAACGCCGTCGGAGTCAGTCCGCATTTTATGGACATATTCCCTTGAATCGACTGAACTTATCCATCGCGAATCGCCTGTATACGCGTGCGTTTTTAAATCAAAAGAATACGCGGTCTTCAAAGTGACAAAAGGCACATTCGTAGTAACATATTTGATGTATGTTTCGTTTAACTTTTCAGCTTCATTCCGCAGATGACCTACGTAACATCGAATACCGCTTCGTCTCAATTGACTGAGACCGCGGCCGTTTACATTCGGATTCGGATCTTTCATCGCAACAAATATTCTCTTTATACCTGCTTTAATTATTTCAGGAACGCAGGGAACTGTTTTTTTGTTATAATGGCAACACGGTTCCAGATTAACATACATATCTGAACCTGACGGCGATGCGCAATCTTTCAAAGCCTCTATTTCCGCATGCGGACCGCCAAAAATCTTATGATACCCGGCGCCGATAATTTTATTTTTCTTCACTATAATACATCCGACCATAGGATTAGGACTTACATTCCCTTTCCCTTTGGCAGCGAGAATAATAGCTTTTCGCATAAACATATTATGCGCATTTTCATTTAGCAATTTTTTCATATTAAATAAAAATACCCCGAAAACACTGCTTTCGAGGTTATATCATACTGCTAATATACAGTTTTTCTCTTTCTCCTGTCCGGACTTTACCGTCGGTATCTGAATTTCACAGATTCGGTCCCCATATCCGGGAATTAGCGGACTTTAACCGCCGGGCGGGAATTTCACCCTGCCTCGAAAGAGCTTTATTATTTTTAATTATATATTTTTTTTCAAAAAAGTCAATAAAATTTTTTGGATACAGTCATATATGCTGTCCTGTCAAAAACACTGCTGACAGCGCTCGCGAAATCGAAACAGTATCCGCGCCACTCGATTCCAAAACCGAAATTCACTCCTGATATATTACCAGCTTTGTTCAGAAATCCGCCCCTTAAAGAAAGCCAGTCAAGGTACGTGTATTCTCCGCTGATACGCGGACGAAACTTATCTTCTGTCTCCTTGAAAAAGTCGCAGGCCACATCAAATCTGTTTTCCTTAGTCTCAAAGACCCGATATACCGCACCCAATCTTATTGAAGCAGGCAGAACATCTATCTTCGGATCATTTGAATATTTGACATCAGTCCCGTAATTTTCCAGAGAAATCCCCAATGCGAGCCCCTCAACTTCCACCACTCTGTATTTTATTCCCAAGTCAAAAGAGAATGCCGTACCCACAGTCTTGCCGAAAATCGGATTTCTTTCATATCGATATATGTATTTGCCGCACACTCCCAGCGAAATGCGTCTATTGATATCTCTCGCAGCGGCAAACGCAAAGGCCCAATCATTCCATATTAATTTTTCATCAAACTCATTATTCGTTTCATCCGTAACGGTTATAGGCTCTATTCTGTACGAAAAAATGCCTGCTGCTAAGCTTGCCAATCCAGGAATCGAATATATCCCTCCGAGATATTGGAAATAAGCGTCTCCGAAAGGAGACGGAGCATGGACAAATGTTATTTCATTATCGGTTTTCGTAAAACCTGCCGGATTATGAAAAAATGATGAGCCGTCCAAATCGGTAGCAGCAGAAGTATCCGCAAGCGCGATGATGCGCGCACCGCCACCGAGCTTAAGGAAATCCGCGCCTGTATGCACCGCAGAAATACAAATATCGTATAAGGTAAAAAAACACAATAGATTTAAAAATAAAATCTTTTTCATAAATTTTTTTATAATTATTATTCGCTTTCTATCACAATAATATCGTCATCTATATCGTCGCGCCCATAGCTCTTCTGGTTGTTCAGATTACTATTGCGCGCGGGCGCAGCTTTTTTCTTTAACATTTTTCGCGAAGAATGTTTTTTGTTTTTCAACCTGTCTATGGTCAGCTCTATGGAAAAACGATGAACATTTTCAGACAAATATTTCATCGGGCTGAATGAATAATGGCATCTTACAGCAGTAGCAATAAAACTGGCACCAACTGCGAATCCGTTCATTTCGGAATATCCAGACCTGAAAACAAAATTCTTAACCGGACAGGATTCCATACCGGCGTTATAAATAAAACTCCCTTCTCTGTATCTGGCACAATCCAAAGACAAAGATACATACTCAAACTTCCTATTTATACCAACTCGCAGTTCCAGAGGCAATGTTTCTCCCAAATCTCCATGATACAGGTCTGTCCCGAAATTTCTCAGAGACAACCCTATATCAAACGGCAATCTATACGTGGAATATAAAAATCCCGCGTCAATCGCCAATGCTCCTGCCTTGGAATCATCAAGTTTCTCATAAATATATTTCAACTGTATCCCAGCGTCAATGGGATGGATCTCCCTCGCGTAAGCTGCAGCTAACAAAAAATCGCTATTCCTGAATTCCCCCTCGTTAAGGCCGCACGCATCTCTTCTTGTATCATTTGTGGTAAGATATTTCATATTAACAGCCCAATTACCAAAAGAATTTTGAAATTTGCCTGCACATTTCAAATCATTATAAAAGATGTCGAACATATACGTCGTATGAGAGAAAGCCACTGTTGTTTCGTTAATTCCAGAAATCGCGGCGCAATTAAAATCCAAAGAGTTTATATCGCTACCGACGGCTGTGGTCGCGCCTGCTATCCCCGCGGACTTTGCCGATGAGACAAGGCGCAGCATCAATCCCGCGGAAGTCCCAGTATCATCGCAGCCACACGACGCGTACATACAAACCCCAATCAATGATAAAATTATAATATTTTTTACGCGCATATTGAATTTATCGAAAACAATTCGTTCGTCATACAAAATTTTTTTCATTAAATAACAAAACTAATCATTTATTTATAACTGTAAATTTGCCTTTCACAGTGCCGTTATCCGTATCCGCTACATAAAAATAAATTCCTGACGCGACTGTACTGCCTTGCGAATTTTTACCGTCCCATTCTATATAACTGCCGCTTCCTGAAATCTTTCGAACAAGAATACCTTCGAGATTGTATATTTTAACTTTTATATCGGAGTTTGCCGGAAAATTTAAAATCTTCACATTCCCCGCAGAAGGAATAAACGGGTTAGGCCCGGTCGTAACATTAAAAAGAGTTTTTGAATCAATGTATGGACTGGAAAAATATTTCCCGAGAAAAGAAGCCCATAGAGTATCCTGAGAAAATTTCAAGGTCTCGTAATTATAATCCGGATTATTTCTCTCATTCCAGGATTCCGAAGTAAGCGGAAAATTTATCGATATCCCGCCGGAATTCGGATGATCTGAACCGGTCTTATTAGCGAACACACAGGACTTTACAGCGGATTTTACAGATGAAGCGGCGCTTTTTAAGTCCGTATAATTGAAACTGTTGCTATTCTCTATCTTATCCGCGAGATCGTATATATCAATACAGCCGTAATATTCGTTATCATCCTCAGAGGTGCCGAAATATTCTGTACCGGATCTGATAGAACCTATAACATTATAAAACGCAGGCACTGAAATCTTTGAGATAAGCATATCAGCTAAAACATCTATGCTGACAGCCAAATCAGACACCTTTGAAAGTTCAATCGCGGATGCTGTGCGCGAACTGAAAGTTCCGCTGTACAAAGACGAATCCGTAGAATAACAAACATCAAACAGATCAACGATCTTTTGGCATAATTGGCGGGAATCATATCCGGGATTAGAGGAGATTGCTTTTAATATGTCATCATATGGGAACCCGGATTCTTTTTCTTCGGATGCCACCATATAATATGCGCAATCCTTAATTTCATACGCCACTTCCACCGACGCCATAAGACAGGCATCAAACAAAATTATATCTATTTGTTTGCCTGCGGGAAGAAGTTCCTTTATTGTTTTAAGAGCAGTCCCAAGTTCTTCTGTAGACAAAAAATCATCTTCCGATGTATCGTCCCATGCTATGCCTTTTTTGAATACCGGAGCTTTAGGATACCATCCGCCGCCATGATTCCATAAAACAAGCATATAATTATCAGCAGGATATTCAGTAATTGTCCATGTGGAAAAAGCTATTAGATTAACAGGATCCCCCATATTCAATTCATCGTTCCCTGCTGAAGGCATTATCAAAGAAACTGATTTCGTGGAAGTTGCTATGCCATACGACATCGAGCTATCTCCAAACTGATGAGGAACTGTGTCATGCCTTATATCATAAACGAATGTGTTCCCGTCACCGTCCGGAGGACCGCCTCTTCTATCTGCCAGAACAATTGCGCTTACGGAAGCAGTATCAATTCCAAGTTCCAAATTATTTAAATCCCGCAAAACCTGTTCCCCAGCGATAGCAGAATCCAGACTATTGTCTCCTGCAAGATATACAATAAGAGTCCAACGCGCATGCAAACAAGTGATTGCAAAAACCGATAAAAATATAGACAGGCACAATGCCTGTCTATATTTAAAAGAAAAAAAGTTCATTTTTGATTCGTAAGTTTATTTAAGAACAACCGCTCTTTTAGTGCCTACTTCTCTGCCGTTCAGAGTTAATCTATAATAATATATGCCGCGAGAAAGCTTATCTCCGGAATCATATTGAACAGTGTGATCTCCGGCGGATTGGTCTTCTTCGACAATCGTGTCCACTTCCTGGCCTGCCACATTATATAATTTCAAAGACACCCTTCCCCCTTCAGGAATAAAATAACTAAAAGTTGCTGAAGGATTGAAAGGATTAGGATAATTCTGATTAAGCGTCGCCTTTTTGGTTTCCCCGTCTTCAGTTTCTATTTCTTCGTCAATATCTCCCCTCATGGCAGATTTAGAAGAACTTACAAGCACAGAAGGCTGTTTCTTGAGAGTTGCCAATGCCTGATCGCTACCGGCAACCTTTGTAGAGAATGTGGCCGTTCCTTCTTTAGACGGTGTGACAAACTTGGTGTAAGACAGTTTAAGTTTATCCTTGCTTGAAGCGCTTAAACGGTCGGACGGAATGCCTGTAATGGTAATTTTCTGCCCGGAAACGGAAACATTTAACGGAACTGATTTAGTTTTTGTCCTATATACATAAGACTTGACATAACCGTTCTTTTTTGAAGAGGATGTCTGAGGAGCCGTCCAGCCGGAAGGAATAGTGATTTCCGCCTTGCCGTCGCCAAGCGAACCTTCAGTAGGAGTAAATGTGTAGGTTATTGAAGAATAAGACTTATTCGGAGCAACATTTTTTCTTGAAAGAGCGGCAGTGCCGGTGCCATAACCTCCGCTCGAAGAACTGCCGCCGGAGGAACCGCCTGTGCCGAGATTTTTGCTATAATATCTTTGAAGAAAATCATCCCATTTGTTCGCTGCGGCAGAACCGAAAAGGATTTCTTTGCCGTACGCCGAATCATAAAGTGTTTTTGTCTTGGGAAAATATATGGAAAGACCGCATGAGCCGTATTTAGCCGAATCATTTCTCTGCGAACCACGGAATGTATGTTTCACAGCGCTATTAACCGCGGTTTTGAGCGCTGATGCTTTGCTTTTTATGGCGGAATTTGTAACATTTTTGTCAACCTGATCGGCAAATCTATAAATATCAATACCGTAATATCCGTCGGATTCCGAATACGCCTTACAAGATTCTCTTGCCGTTTGTATTGCTTTTAACTGGGAATTATCGTCTATAGAATCCGCGAAATCATTCAATTTATCCGCAAGATTTTTAAGTTCCGCAGATTTAATGCATGATTGGGTGGTATCTGATTTACTACCGTAAAAAGAGCCGTATTTCTCCGCTATTTTTTTACCAAGGTCTTCACCTGTGGCAGTAGGATTGGTTTTAAGCCATGAAAGTATCGTATCATACGGCCAGCCATCTCCGGGTTCCACTTCCTGGGAAAACACGAGAGCGGAATTGGATGCCGTGGCAAGCACGTTTTCTAATTCGTACGCAACTTCAAAATGACCCATAAGACATGCGTCAAATCCTATTAGATCGCAGCCCAAACCTCCGTCTTCAAAAGCCTGCCGGACTTCTTTCATATACAGACAATCGTCGCTGTTCCCTTCGTCCCAGCATATCGCCCTTGCCATAGGAGTTCTGCCTGCCGATCTTTCACGCCATCCGCCGCCATGATTCCACAACACAAACGCGTATTTTTTAGCTGGATATTTTACAGATGCCCAAGATACAAAATCAGAAAGAGTTTGGGGCTTGCCCATATTGGCTTCGCCTATATCCTCTATCTGATTATCTTTTGTGGGTTTCATGTTTTTTGTTACATAAAATCTTTTGCATGTTTTCCAGTCGCCGTATGATTTATCATATCCGGAAGCCCTGTCCATTTGAACCACTATGTTGATTTTATCCGTGCTGCCGACCTTTGCCATTTCAAGAAAGTCGGAAATACCGGCGTCCTCTAAATTGCAATCCGCATCCAGATAAACGGCAAAAGTCCATTCCTTTTGAGCTGCTAATAAATTCCCTGCTGAAAAGATAAACAAAAATATTGAAAAGAACAATAAAACATACCTTTGCATGCTTTTATGCATACTTCCCCCCCCCTTAATCGTTTCATCATTCTACAATGACTGCGTCATCAATCCTTATTTATAATATATAATATAAAAATATTATTTTGTCAAGTCAAATAATCATTCTATCTATATTTTTAATTTATGGATTCAGCAATAGCGGCTTTTTCGCTTTCCTCTTCTTCCGTCTGCTCCAAATTTACAGACATAATTTTTGACACGCCAGGCTCTTCCATTGACACACCGTAAAGCATATTGGCGATCTCAAGAGTTCTTTTGTTGTGCGTAATAATAAAGAATTGAGATGTCTTGGCAAAATCTTTAAGCATCCTTGTAAAACGAAGAATATTCGCCTCATCCAGATGTCCGTCTATTTCATCAAGGATACAAAAAGGCGACGGTTTTATCAGATATATCGCGAACAGCAGCGCTATGGCTGTAAGGGAACGCTCCCCTCCGGAAAGAAGCGACACATACTGAAGTTTCTTACCGGGAGGTTGAGCTATTATGTCAATGCCTGTTTCCAACAAATTCCCTTCGTCGGTAAGAAGCAGATCCGCTTCACCCCCTTCGAATAATTGAGAGAATATTTTTCTGAAATTCTCCTTTACCTGCACAAACGTCTCCTGAAAATTTTGTCTAGTGGTCAGATTTATTTTGTTTATGGCGGCATAAAGATCTTCACGCGCTTTATCTAAATCTGTTTTTTGCTTTGACAAAAACGCGTATCTGTTTTCTATTTGTTCGTATTCTTCAGGAGCCGCAAGATTTACAGCGCCCATAGATTCAATCCTCTTTTTAAGTTTTTCTATCTCTTCAGTGTCAATATCAGTTTCCTGATAATCCTTTTCGGCATCTTCAATGCTGAGTCCCTTGTCGTTCAAAAGCCGTTCTTCTATATGCCTCTGCTCTGAAACTGCGGAAGACAAGGCGCGTTCAACGCTATGCAAATTCTCCTGGGATAAATTCATGCTGCGTCTTATCGTCTTTAACGAGGATTCAAAATTAAAAATTTCGGATTTTAAATTGGCAAGTTCAATCTCCGCTTTTTTTACCGCGTCTTCCAATGTGTCTTTATTCACGGTTACAGTAACTATCTCTTCGGCGGATTCTTTTGCCAGATTGTTCAACTCCTCCACGCGCGTTAAAGATCCTTCAAGCCAATTTTCATATTTGGAGATATTTTCTTTTAAAGCGGTTATGTTTTTTTCCGTAATCTGTATCTTTTCTTTTAAGTGGGTAAAACCGCTGGTTTTTACGGAATATTCTATTTTCTTTTCGTTTATCTCGCGTTCCGCATTTTTAATCTCTGTATTCAAATTTTCCAATTTGGTTTTTAAATCTACGTAATGTGTTTCTTTTTCGGTTTTTTCCTGCGCACGGCATGAAAGGACCTTTTCAAGAGCTGATATTTCCTCAATTTTCAATGCTTTTTCTTTATTGAGATTTTCCTCTTCCGTTAAAAGCATATTTGTGTAATTGACAGTTGTTTTCAAGGATTCGTCCGCAACTGATATCTTTGCCGAAAGAGATGAAAATTCGTTCTTTTTCAACTCAATCAATGCGTATGTTTCTCTAATTCTTACGGAATTGGATTCCATTTCCTCGGAAATTGCAGCCATACGATTCTTCGCAGATAACATTTGCTCAGTTTCCACTGACAATTCCTCATCCAACTTTTTTAAGATATTTACGCGTTCCAAGCCGGTAATTTTTACAGTGGAAACATCTCCGCCGGAAATTATGCCGCGCGAAAAGACCATTTCATTATGCAAAGAACTCCCGTTCAAAAGCATTTTTACAAGCCTATCGAACCTCTGCTCCCGGTTAACACTAAGTTCTATGGAAGTTCCTTCGGATAATTGCTGGGAATCAAAATTCAATCTGTCTATTTCTTCCAGAACTATTACAGATGTCCAGCCGAGTTTTTCGGATTTCAACCAATTGATTATTTCCAGAGCGGTATCTTTTGTATCCGCGACTATAAAATCGCTTTTGTCTCCCAAAGTCAATTGTACCAATGAAACATACTCTGGCGCAACATTAACTACATCCGCGACGGTACCGAATACTTTTCCGGCAAACTTTTCTTTGATTTTCTGAATTAACTCATAATCCGCGTCCTTTTTTATTGTTTCTATTCTGGCGTTTAACCGGGATATTTTTAAATTATGCGCGAGAATCAATTCTCCCATTTCCTTATGTTCTGTTTCAAGGACCTTTCTTCTTTCGGAGCAGGCTTTTATTATACCGTCCAACCTGTTTATTTCCTCGGAAAAAGAAGAAACCAAAGAAGTCAAATTTTTTATTTCTTCATTTTTTTCAAGTTTGGTTTTCTCCGATTCCTCTTTTTGAAGAAAAAGTTTTGCCAACCTCTGTTCCACGCTTTTTAATTCAGCGCCGAACACTGCCATATCATTGTTTGAGGAAGCCGTTAAATGCGAAAGATTCAGGAGAGCAGTTTCGGCTTCTTTCATTAAAACAAAAATATTTTCTCTTTCTTTTTCCAACAATTGTTTTTTTTCTTCTCTGCCTTTTAAGTCATCAGCCAAAACTCTTATGACATTCTCGAATTCAGCCATTTCAGAGCACAATTTCTCATATTCAGCGGAATATGTTTTTAAATCGGCATTAGCAACCTCAAGGCCGTTTTTCGAGTCTTCGTCTCTCTGCTGAATCTCTTTTTTGCTGGATTCCGATGATTTGATTCTTTCTTCGAGAATTTGTATGCGGGCAACCATATTGCCGGCTTCAGTGCGTTTGTTGATTAGCTCTTCTTCTTTTGAAGCAAGAACAATCTTAAGTTCCGATATTTTTGCCTCATTCGAGTCTGATTCGGCGAGCAGCTTGGAAAATTCTTCCTTATGCTTATTCAATTCATCAGCCAAAGGCATGCTCTTCCCTTTTACTTCCCTATGCCGTTTGACAAGAGAGGTAACTTCGCACTTTTTAAGTTCTTCCACATTCTTCCTGTATTGTTTGGCTTTGCGCGCCTGGTAATCAAGTTTGTTCTTCTGGGATTCCAATTCTGAAAGAATATCATTGATCCTCAGCATGTCCTGCCCGATTTTTTCAAGCTTTCGCAATGCCTCCTCTCGTCTTACTTTGTATTTTGAAACGCCGGCAACCTCTTCAAAAATAAATCTTCTTTCTTCCGGTTTTGACTGTAATATATAATCAATATTTCCCTGCGCCATAATGGAATATGAATCTGTACCTATTCCTGTGTCAAGAAACATATCCTTTATGTCTTTTAATCTGACCGGCATTTTATTAAGAAGATACTCCGACTCTCCCGTTCTGAATAAACGACGGGTTA
Organism: Elusimicrobia bacterium ADurb.Bin231; assembly: GCA_002069855.1. Lineage (GTDB taxonomy): Bacteria > Elusimicrobiota > UBA8919 > UBA8919 > MWCF01 > MWCF01. The sequence goes on from MWCF01000010.1 coordinate 38,574, forward strand.
TAGCAACCTCGGAATAATCTATAGGAAGAACGTTTTTGGAATTATCAAAAATAAGAGTAATCTCAGCCATTGAAGTAGGTCTTCTGTTAACTGTGCCGTTAAAAATAACATCTTCCATTTTCGAACCGCGCAATGTCTTCGCGCTTTGTTCCCCAAGAACCCATTTGACAGCGTCTGAAATATTGGATTTACCGGAACCATTAGGACCCACAATACCGGTTACTCCGGATCCGAATTCCAATTTTGTTTTTTCAGCAAACGATTTAAATCCGCAAAACTCAATAGACTTCAAAAACATATTTTCTCCTTAATTGTTGATTCTTGCTTTATTTTGCCATATTAACATCTAATTTTACCATCTTTTAGCAGTATAGTAAAAATGTTAATAATTGTCAAGCGGAAAATCGGGCATTTTTATTATGATTTTAAAAAGTTAAAGTATTTGTTAGTTTGAAATGTTAAACTTGCCGGAATGCTTTTTCCTTTGGTCTCTATTATACCAAATAAGATTTACCTATTTACTGAGCATTTGCAACCGTCCCAGTTATATTATCTTTTTCATTGTATTATCCTCATTTCGCCTTCTATAAGACCATAATTTTTTATCGTAATTTTGGTTGTAAATTCTACTGTTTCAGGAATTTTATAATCCCAATTTTTGATTTCTTTTGGTTCTTTCTTAATTAAAGTGGAAATATTGTGGAATAATAAGTGGATTTTGACTGAATCTTCACTTTACTGGCACACTCATTAATCGTGCTTGTTGAGAATGTAAAACGACGGAATAGAACCTACGGTAAAGGCAACAAAGTTCGTATGTTACATTAACTTTTTTACTGATAATCAATGCGCTGTTCATTTTTATGCCTTTTACCGTCTATAAATCATGCTGTTTTTCCACAATATTTAAGAAAGAACCTTTCTTTTTCTACAAGCGGATGATACTTCTGATGATGTATAATTATAAATGTATTCTTTGGGATTTATTTTTCTTTCGTACATTTTGCTTTCCCATGTTTCCGTAGGTTTTAAAGTTAGATTATATTCATCTGAATCTAAATTAACTTTTAATTTTGAATTACCTAAAACATCATAAGAGATAAGTTGAATTTTCAGCTTTTTAACTGCTTTAACATAAAAAAATGTTTCCAGACTAGACCAACCTCCCTTCTTTTCTTCCCATCTTTGCCCTTCAAATTCAAATTTATAGGGTAAATTATAAATCCATTCACTGTACCCCCCCCTCTGATATAATGTTCAGTATGATAAAATATCATCCGAACAGAATTAACTAAAGTTTGTTACTACATCATCGCAAAACATTTGAAAATTTGTATAATAATTTACAGTCGATATTTCAATTTCCCCGATATTCAATCTGGG
>MWCF01000011.1 GCA_002069855.1 Elusimicrobia bacterium ADurb.Bin231
CCCTTCGGAACTTGCCAAACATTGTATGGAGGATATAGACGCGGATTTTGTGAACAAAGTATCCGCTGGAGACATAATCGTTGCCGGCTCTAATTTCGGCTGCGGTTCTTCGCGGGAACACGCTCCGATAGCTATTAAAGCTGCGGGGATTTCCTGCGTAATCGCGCAGAGTTTCGCGCGTATCTTTTTCAGAAACGCAATTAATATAGGACTTCCGATAATAGAAATACCGGATACTTCCGCGATTTTGTCCGGCGACGAATTGGAAGTAAATCTTATTCTCGGCAAGATAAAGAATATAAGCAGAAAATCGGCATATTCTTCCGCTCCGTTTCCAGACTTTCTTTTGACTATAATTAATTCGGGCGGACTTATTAATTATATCAGTCAGAAATAAATGATATCTGAAAATATAAGAGATATATTGTCAAAAATAGAAGCTGCAAAAAAATATCCGTCCGTAAGAGTTGTGGCTGCCACTAAAACAGTTCCTGTCTCTTCGATAAACGAAGCTCTATCCTTAGGTATAACGGAAATAGGGGAAAACCGCGTTCAAGAAGCGGGAAAAAAATTCCCTTTAATAAATTTCTCGTCAAAATTAAAAAAACATTTTATAGGGCATCTACAAAGCAACAAAGTCAAAAAAGCAGTTTCTACATTCGATTTAATACAATCCGTGGACAGTTTCAGGATTCTTGAAACGATTAATTTTCATGCTGCGCAGATTAAGAAAGTTCAGGAATGCCTGATAGAGATAAAAATATCAAATGAAGAATCCAAATACGGTCTTTTACCGCAAAATATCGGTTCTTTACTGCAGGAAGCAGCTCTTCTTAAAAATATAAAAATCATCGGCATAATGGCTATGGCTCCCTACTTTGACAAAAAAGAATTATCCCGGCCGTATTACGCTTCCGCGTACAAATATTATTCGAAATTTGCGGATGAATTTTCATTTACCGTGCTATCAATGGGTATGACTGGAGATTTTGAAATTGCTCTTGCCGAGGGGAGCAATATGGTAAGAATAGGCACAGGCATATTCGGCGAGAGGAGATACAATATATGAGAGAAAAGATAGAAAAAAAGATAGGTTTTTTAGGCGCGGGAAATATGGCTGAGGCATTGCTTTCCGGTATCGCGGATAAGAGTGTTCCTCATAATAGGATTTTTGCGTATGATCCGGACCGCCGAAGGTTAGATTATATATCAAGGAAATATCGCATAAACGCGGTTCATTCAAATGGTGATGCCGTTAAAAAAACAGATGTGATTTTTATCGCGGTGAAACCGAACAAAACGGCTGAAGTATTGGCTGAAACTGCGGATTTATATTCTAAAAATCAACTTGTAATTTCAATCGCTGCGGGCGTAAAAACAAAAAAGATAGAGCAATACCTTTGTAAAATTTCGGTTGTTCGTTCAATGCCGAATACTCCAGCGCTTATCGGTAAAGGAGTTTTTGCGATATGCCCGGGCAAGTATGCCGTAGAACAGGATGTTAAAATCGCGGAACGGTTGTTGAGTTCTTGCGGCGCTGTTTTCAGAGTAAAGGAAAAAGATATGGATGCTGTAACCGCAGTTTCGGGCAGCGGTCCGGCATATTTATTTTATCTTGCTGAAATGATGATAGAATCCGCCTGTGAACTCGGATTAAATAGAAACTTATCGCAAAAACTTGTAATACACACACTGATAGGATCTTCAGGGATGCTTTATGAAACAGGGCTGCTTCCAGATGAATTGAGAAACAGGGTTACATCGAAAGGCGGTACCACTGAAGCGGCTTTTAAGGTTATTCAAAAAAAGAATTACGGGTCTGCTTTGAAACGGGCTATTATGGCAGCAGCGAAAAAATCAAAACAAATGTCTGAAATCTGATTAATTCAGTCATTATGAACGACGCGCAGAGGAGTGAAGAATCCCGTTTCGGTTGTCATTGCGAGGAGCGTAGCGATGAAGCAATCTGATGTTGTCATTGGGGCGTAATAGTGGCAATCTCTCTGATTAATTCGGTCATTCTGAAGCACCGCCGAAGAATCTCGTGATTGCAGTTAACATTGTTTGTCCGGATTGTAAATTCTGTTTCTCACGGGGAAAACATATAAGAGATCACTTTGTTTTCGGCGCGTAATGGTATCTTAATAATTTTATTAACATGCTCAAATTATGAACCGAAGCGGACAATTAAATGAAAATTGCGATAATTTCAGACATACATTCCAATCTGGAATCTCTTAAAAGAGTAATTGCTCATATTAATCATTCTCAAGCTGAAATGATTGTATGTTGCGGCGATATTATCGGTTATGGGCCGGAACCTGAGGAATGCATCTGCACAATCCGCGGCCTTAAAAGATTTTTTTCCGTGCTCGGCAATCACGATGCAGTTGTTTCAGGAAGAGTTTTTCCGGACAATTTTAATGATTACGCTCTTGATGCCATTGAGAAAAACATAAAAGCAATGTCGGAGGATTCCAAAAAATATATTTCCGGCATTGAAGAAACTCTGTCTATTTCGGGGATGCTTTTTGTTCACGGCTCTCCTCTGGATCCAATTAACGAATATCTTGACACATCCGCAGTTCTGAAAAAAAATATCTTTTCAATGCGCTCTGAAATATGTTTTTGCGGGCATACTCACCGACC
>MWCF01000012.1 GCA_002069855.1 Elusimicrobia bacterium ADurb.Bin231
AAGTTTTATTCCCATTGCCTGTAAATTGATAGCGTTTGTCGTAGGATTGTATAACTCCACAAACTCCCCGCTCGCTGCTGTTGTTCCTATCATTACCTGGCTGATTACTATATCTTCAGCATAAGAAGCCGCGGATATAAAAACCAAAATAAAAAACAACACCATCTTTACGCATGCTTTAAGATTTTTTTTCCAACCCGATAAGCAATTAAAAAAAGTATTTGAGGATTTCATCGCTTCAATACCTCCTAAATTTAGATATATATTATAATTATAATGCATTTTAGAGAGTTTGTCAAGCATCTTATGAGAATTAATTTGGATACCTAAACCAGATTACAGAGAAGAGTAAATAAAATAAATAGAATAGCGGTATTTTAAGATCTGCCTATATCCAAGAGGGTCAGACCTGTTTTAGGATCTAATTTTCTGCATGCCTTTACGCCTTTGATTTCCATTATTACAGCTTCAACTATCAAAGAAACTTTGGATTTGTCTCTTAGGCATCCAACAAGCGTTTTGTCGCCGCGTCCGGTTGATATATGCAAATGAATCTTTGGTTCGCCCTTCGTTCTGAAAATCGTGCCTGTTCCTATTATTTCCGCAGGACCGCTAAAATCCCGCCAGAACGGCAATGGCGGCACTGCTGAACCTTTTAAAGGCCCGCAAACAAGTTTATTTTTATTTAACGCGCCTATAAGAAAAACAACTCCGGATAATATCTTTTCTTTTTTAACAATAGCGCAAAGATTGTCTAGTAAATCATCTCCGTCTTCTATTTTTGCCACAACCACTCTGCCTATTTTCCCTGCGGTATATTTCATAATATTATTTTTCCTCTTTATTATCCGCGTACGGACCGGTTTTGTTTCGCCAATGTTCCGCATAACCTGATTTTATCCAATCAAGCGCTGCCTGCTGGACACCCACATCATACCCGAGTTTCTGCGAAAGAAACCATTTATGTTTGAATATTTCTTCTCTCTGTTTTTCAGAATCCTCTTTCATTTTTTTCGCGCGCCATTGAACGGAATGGTTGCTGATCCAATCGTAAAGCGCGGAATCTATGCCGACATCGCGGCGGGCCTGCTCGGAAAGAAACCATTTATGCACCAAAACAGCGTTGATTTCGTCAAAACTCAATTCGTCAAGTTTGGGTTTTTTGTTCATACAGTAATTCACCTCACATCATAATGGAAACCTGCGACACAACATTTTCACTTTTGCTTTTATATTCAAAAGACATTTTTCGTTATTAATGCCGCAGTGTATCGCTTCATCAATAAAATCAGCTATCGCACGCATCTCTTTTTCTTCCATACCTCTTGTGGTTACAGACGGTGTGCCGATCCTTATACCGGATGCGACAAATGGTTTTTGCGTATCGTAAGGTATGGTGTTTTTATTAAGAGTAATACCTGCTTTGTCCAATGTTTTCTCAATCTCAAGACCTGTAAGTTTTTTAGATGTCAAATCAACAAGAAATAAATGACAGTCTGTGCCTCCGGAAACTATTTTATATCCCTTTTTGGCAAGAGCGGATGCCAGAGCACGCGCATTTTTCAATACCCTGAATTGGTACTTTTTAAAACCTGGCGAAAGCGCTTCCTTAAGAGCAACGGCCTTGGCAGCGATTATATGCATAAGCGGCCCGCCCTGAATACCGGGGAAAACGGCTTTATCAATGGCTGCGGCGTATTTTTCTTTGCACATAATTATTCCGCCTCTGGGACCCCTTAATGTTTTATGTGTTGTTGTAGTAACAAAATCCGCATAATCCACAGGACTCGGATAAGCGCCTGCAGCTATAAGACCCGCATAATGAGCAATATCAGCCATAAGATATGCGCCGATTTTATCGCATATATCCCTGAGACGTTTCCAATCAATTGTTCTTGAATACGCGGAACTTCCAGCGACAATCAATTTTGGCATGGATTTTTCCGCGACACTTTGAACTTCATCATAATCGATAATCCCGATATCCTTACTTACCCCGTAATGAACAACATTAAAATATTTGCCTGAAAAATTTAATTGGTGCCCGTGCGAAAGATGCCCGCCGTGAGACAACGACATTCCCATAATAGTGTCTCCGGGTTTAAGCATAGCTACATAAACGGCAACATTGGACTGAGTCCCTGAATGCGGCTGTACATTCACATGTTCGCATTTGAAAAGTTTTTTGGCGCGATCTATGGCCAATTGTTCGGCAATATCCACATACCTGCAACCTCCGTAATATCTCTTGCCAGGATACCCTTCAGCGTATTTGTTTGTCAGAACAGATCCCTGCGCCTCCAGAACAGCGCCGGACGTAATATTCTCGCTTGCTATAAGTATAAGTGTTTCCTGCTGTCTTTTCTTTTCGTTCTTTATAACATTCCATATCTCATAATCCGTTTTTTTCAAATTCATTTTATTCCCTCCTGCATTTTTTATATCTTTAAAAATTTTTTTAACTCGTGTCTTGTAATTTCTCCTTCGCGCGCCACAACATAGTGAAACCTTGTAACATCCAAAACCGTTGATACTGATTTGCTCTTTATCATACCCGTATCGATAATTATGTCAACATCAGTCAATATATTGCCGCTTATGTCGGAAACGCATCTGCATACATCTCTGCCGGAAATATTAGCGCTCGTTCCTACCAGAGGGACCCGCAGCTCTCTTATAAGTGAAAGCAAGAACTTATTATCCGGAATTCTTACCGCTATTGTTTTCCTCCCTGACATCAATATATTTCCCAAATCAGATGTTTCAAGAACCAGAGTCAGAGGACCGGGCCAGTATTTATTCGCTATTACTTCGACATTATCCGGAATATGTTTTACCAGAGACCTTACCGACTCAATACTGCTTATCAAAAGAGGCAAGGGCTTTCTGTAATTTCTGCTTTTAATTTTATAAATCTTTTTTACAGACACCGGATTGAAAGCATTAGTTCCAAGACCGTAAACCGTATCAGTAGGAAATACAGCAATCTTCCCGTTTCTTATTTCGTCCGCAACCCGTTTTATTGTATTTTTATCAGTTTTTTTTATAATTTCAGCCATTATATTTACCGCGCGCTCCAGAAATACAGTAGATAGAGCATCAGACGGAACTTTACGAAATCCTGCTTAAATTTTTCAGCAGGACGAGTCAAAGCGCTTCGATATATCCGGGAGAATGCACAATGAAGAAATATACAAGCGATTATTTACGACCTGTAAGACGCGTTTATCTTGATGTAACCTTCAGTAAAATCGCATGTAATAACTTTCGCGCGCTTACTTCCAAGATTTAAAAATATATTGATTGCCACCTCTTTTCCCGATAATATTTTCTTCGCCTTAGACTCGGAAAAATGCGCAGGAACGCCTGCATTAAACACGCGCAGATTGCCAAAAGATATAGACATTTTTTCAGGAACAACAGGCACGCCGCTTCTGCCTACAGCTGCGAGAATCCTACCCCAATTAGCGTCATTCCCGAATACCGCAGTCTTAACAAGCGGAGAATTTGCCACTGTTTTAGCTATTCTGCGGGCATCATTCATCGTTTTAGCGCCGGTTACGTTTATCTCTATAAGTTTTGTGGCTCCTTCGCCGTCAGCGGCAAGCATCTTTGTAAGTTGCATGCATACTTTTTCAAGTTCCCGGCAAAAAATATTAAAATTCCCGCCGGATAAAATTTTTTTATTCCCTGCAGACCCGTTCGCCAGAAGAATCAACGTATCATTAGTCGAAGTATCCCCGTCCACAGTCAAGGCATTAAAACTGATTTCAGCTGCTCTTTGTAACGCATTGTTTAACGCTGCTTTTTCAATATCCGCGTCAGTCAGAATAAAACTCAGCATAGTGGCAAGATTCGGCTCTATCATTCCTGAGCCTTTTGCGCACCCCCAGATATTTACGGTTCTGCCGTTAATCTTAAAACTGGAAAATGCCTGTTTGGGAAAAGTATCTGTAGTCATAATTCCTTCCACTGCAGATATCGGAGAATTCTGACTGCGCGGACAAGAATCATCGCATCCAGACACAACAGAACCGGAATTTTTATCTATTTGAGAAGATTTCACAAAACAGGTTAATTTTTTTATACCGAGCGCCACTTTTTTCATAGGAAGAAATCCGCCTATAACTCCTGTGGAAGCCACTAAAATATTTCCGGTTTTCAATCCTAAATTGGCTGCTGTTATACCGCACATTTGTTCGGCATCTTCCATGCCTCTTTCGCCGGTGCATGCGTTGGCGCATCCGGAATTGGCTATTATCGCGGATATATTATTTTTCACATGGCTTCTGGATACTTTGACAGGCGCAGCCTGAAAAATATTTTTCGTAAACATAGCGGCGGCAACGCACGGGACAGAGGAAAAAAACAATGACAAATCCTTTTTACCATTTTTCTTTATCCCGCAATGGATACCGTAAGCGTAAAAATCTTTTGGAAAAATTGTTTTCATAAAAGTCCTTCCTGCTCCTTGAATCCGCACATAATATTCAAATTCTGCACCGCCTGACCAGCTGCGCCTTTGACAAGATTGTCTATAGCGGATGTTACTATCGCGTATCCGGTCCTTCTATCCACGTCAACGGAAATATCGCAAAAATTGGTGTTTTCCACGTGTTTTGTATGAGCGGATTCCACAACGCGCACGAAAATTTCTTTAGAGTAATATTTCCTAAAAACCGCGAATAATTCTTCCCTATCAGATTTATGTTTTAATTTCATATAAATCGTTGAAAGCATTCCCCTTTCCTGCGCCAGAATGTGAGGCGTAAACGTAATTCTGACAGGAGAACCGAGAATATCAGACAGGGTAATCTCCTGTTCTATTTCAGGAATGTGCCTGTGAATACCGGCTATTTTATAAGCATACGTATCCGGCCCGGAATAATTTTTAACAAAATTTCTTCCGCCGCCAGAAATACCGCTTTTTGAATCTGATATTATTCCGGTTTTATGAACCAAATCTTTTTTTAAAAGAGGAAGACAACCGAGAATTACAGTGGTGGGATAGCATCCGGGATTCGCTATAAGAGACGCCCTTTTTATTTTATTTCTGTATATCTCAGGCAGACCGTAAACAGCTCTTTTTATCAAGGCTTTCGCAGAATGGTCAATACCGTACCATTTTTCATATTCCTTTATATTTCTTAATCTGAAATCGCCGCTCAGATCAATTACCTTTTTCCCTTTAGACAGAATTGCCGGAACAATACTCATCGGAACTCCGTGCGGCAGAGCGGTGAAAACAACATCTGAAAGCTCCGAGATCTTTTCTTCTACGATATCTTCGCAAAATATGTCTGCTTTTCCTTTCAAATAAGGATACATCTCGCATATATGCCTCGGTTTACCGTCCATTCTTCCGGACACTGAAACTATTTCCACGAATTTATGCCTTAAAAGAATCTTCAAAAGCTCTTCACCGGCATATCCTTTGACTCCTATTATTGATACTTTCACTTTAGTCATACATTACCCTTGCTGTTATCCGTTTCCCCGTCAATCCGCGAATGAATCACCGGATTTATAAGAATTGTAATCTCTCCAAGAATTTTTTCGGGAAGCATATCCGATATATTGTTAAGATTTCCCCTTATAAACTCCTCAAATCTTTTTGTAAGTTCGCGCGCTATTACTATTTCTGAATTCTTGTCAAATAAATCTTTGACAATTTCAATAGTTTTCTTCAATCTGTAAGGAGATTCGTAAAAAACGACTGTTTTTCCATGCGATGCCGCGTTTTCAATCACCCTTTTTATTTTTCCCTTTTTCCTTGGAAGAAAACCTAAAAATATAAAATCGTCAGTCGGCAAACCTGAACAGCATAAAGCGGAAATAACAGCGGAAGGGCCTGGAACCGGAACAACCTGTATGTCTTCTTCTATTGCCTTTTTTACAAGTAAAAATCCCGGATCTGATATTCCAGGAGTGCCTGCTTCAGATATAACGGCAATATTTTTTCCGTTGTTTAATTCTTTTATCAAATATGAAAGTTTTTCCGTTTTGTTATAGGAATGATAACTCGTCAGCGGTTTCGAAATTTCGTACTTGGAAAGCAGCACTCGCGAGTGCCTCGTATCTTCACAAGCGATAAGATCAACCGACTTCAATATATTTACGGCTCTGAAAGTAATATCTTCCAGATTGCCTATAGGAGTAGCAACTATATAAAGATTTCCCGCCATAATATTATAATATCTTATAAATTATATGAAAAAGAAGAAATTTGTCAACAAAATTATAAAATTTAGTAGGAAATAGTTTATATTTAAGTTAAAATATGATATATATTGAGTAGTTTGTAAACCATTTTTCCCGATTTCTATTTTCCTTTGGTTTCTTGACGCCGTGCCTTCAATCTGTAGCTTTCCATCCCGGTTTCAACAATTTCGCAGTGATGAGTTAGGCGGTCCAATAGGGCAACTGTC
>MWCF01000013.1 GCA_002069855.1 Elusimicrobia bacterium ADurb.Bin231
AGTGTAAAAAAAGCCCTAAAAACTGTAAAATTCATTCAACTCCATCCAAAACCATCAATAAATTGTTAAAAATCAGCATAAAAACCAATAAATCATACTTTTAAGCGATTTATTCCTATATTTGCGGCTAAAAACATTAATTTTCCTAAATTGACTTATCATTTTGTAGGCCTTTGATAAAACTTATTTTTTCTGTTGACAAATTTCATTATTTGAAATAATGAGCAAAATCCATACTTGCCTGCCAAAATTATAATATTCATAAATGATATTAATATATAAACAGAAATATCCTAATATAGGGCATTTATATATATATTCTATAAATTAATATTAGATATTTTTTCTTGGCAGTCAGACACCTCTCCGGCTATCCTACTTAACATAAGATATATTATGCGAAGTAACCTCTCGGAGATTTTAATGTGTTTTTTACCGTTTTTTTCATTTTTTAAAATTTTACTCGTTTTTTATAAAAAGGTACAAAAATTGAGATCTGTTTTTTTCTATTTTACCATATAAAAGCATTAAGAACAAATAAAAACGCTTAAAATTGATGTTTTTGTATAATTTGATATGTTTTTTACATAGAAAAGTTGATTAGAATCGAAAAAAATTGATAAAAAACGGATTTTTACCAATTTGATTCATTAAAGTTGGCATCAGGCCTGGTAAACCCAATAGATGACCTGTAAGGCCATCTTTCAAGCTCCATATTGTTCTGTTCAGCAATTACAACAAATTCAATATTATCGCCTATTTTGGCAGCCAAAAGGTCAAAAGATACGGCAATTTCGACTACCCCTTTGTTTCCGAAGCAAAAATCCACTGATTTTGTATCCACCTTTTTATGATCCCATAATACGCCGTTATCAGCATCAAGTTTTATACTCTTTTCAACGGGTTTTATGAAAGTTATCTTTAAATTTATGTCCTTAGCCGGATACAAGGCGTTATAATCGATTCTTAAATACATATTTTGCATGTCAAAACCCCAGTGTATTGACCTAAGATATGTATCCGTCTGATGCATTGTGCCGCCTGCCTTGGAAATATCGTAAAAACCGGCATTATGCCACTCAAAATACGAACTTATTTTGCCGTCAAGCACAGGATGTATGAAATCAACAGGTTTTACAATGTCTCCGAGTTCCCCTCTCTTTTTAATTGCCACAAAGAGGTTGTTCGGAACTTTTTCGTCGAGAATTTTATATACATTGATAAGATGTGTTCTGAAAAGCATATCAAACTCAGCGTCATTAGCGGAAGAATGGTCGTTTCCATACCACCAGTTCCAATCGCTGCCTTCTGCGATATAAATCTCTTTCCATGCCTTTTCTATAACATCAGTGGGTTTTTGTTCTATTTTACTTACAAGAAATTTACGGGTTTGATTCAATAAATCCCATGCTGTGTTGTCTTCGTTATGCCCTATCCATATACCGAAATTTCCGTTAATCCACGACCCTGGGAACAAGTTCGGAATCACATCTTTCGGCGGATATTTTTCAATAAAATCCGAAACTGTAGTTGTGATTATATCGGTTTCAGACGAAAGTTTCGCATAAAGAGCGTTTAAAAAATCTCTGCCGTCGTTCTTATAATACTCCCAACAGTTTTCTCCGTCTAATATAACTGATACGAGATTCGGTATTCCGTTGTTATTATATCCATTTCCAGAAAGCAATTCCTGTATCTTTTTTATCCGATTTACAAAATCATTGGCCGCGGCTGCAGGATCCATTTTATAATAAACAAATCCTATTAAATCTGATAATTTATGGTCACGAAAAACAATATTTACCGAAGAATTTTCAGCTACTACTTTGTAGGGTTTATATAATGCGTCAGCCATAACCCCGCCGTTTCTCGGCAGAGATTTAAACAGTATTTCTTCGTCTGTGGCTATCCATTTTATCGCGTTTCTTTCCATCATAGGAACTATAGCCGGAGATACTGATCCTTCAGAAGGCCACATACCGCGCGGATTGACTCCGAAAATATTCTTATATAATTCTATTCCTAACTGTATCTGGGTTTCCGCGTCGTCTGGCTGCTGAAATCTTGATTTCGGCAGGCACACGAACGGCATACCGCGGCGAGCAATATTGGTATCAATCAACAAGGGCAAAATCGGATGATAAAACGGGGTAGTGCTTACTTCTATCTGTCCTCTGTTTTGAAGTTCCTTATGTTTGGGAAGAACCTCTTTAATAATATTTGCCATTTCATCCAGCAGGATATTTTTTTCGTCCTCACTAAAATCCTTGCCTTTTTTGAATATTTTTCTTATCTTTTCATTGGTCTCTCTAAAATACGGATCCACCCAGCTCATATTAAACCATACAACAATATCCCTTATGCTGGACGGCGTAAAAAGCGGTTCAATGCGGGATAAATATTCATCCGAGATAAACCATCCTCTTCTCCTGAAAAGTTCGCTGTATCTCGGGAAAGGATAAATCATTGTATCCGGATTTACCATAAAAAAATTTTTCAGTATAAATATCTTCTCGTCTTTCAAAAGTTCTTTGGCAGGTTTTCTTGACACCTCCAGAAACTTATCTTTGGCGCCTTTTTCTGAATAATCCAAAATCTGTTCCATCAGCGACGGAGATATATTGAATGTTTGTCTTATTTTCGGATAATTATCAAGAATAGAAACCATATCAAGATAATCTTTTGTGCAATGCAATCTTACCCACGGCAACAAATAGTTCCCTGTTTGCGACATCTTATAATACGGCTGATGTTGATGCCAGACCATAGCCAGATAAATAGGTTTCATTGAAAAATTCCTTTCAGTTTTTTTTGACAGGTTGCACTTAAAATTTCGCGGATATTGACCAGCCGATTTTATTGGCTGTCAACTTAGAGGTTTCTCCTGGCGCTTTCAAAAGGTTAAGCGGCGAAAACCTGCCGTACACAAATTTTAAAAAACAATTCTGATTGTATTTGTATCTTACAGTCAAATCCAATTCTTCTCCGAGATAACTTCCTGTTTCTGAAAGCTCGGGATAATCAAGCGAAAACAACACGAAATAATCAAAATTCACTGCAAGATCTTTATGCGGTTCCACTCCCAGCCCAAGCAATGTAGTGTGAACCCCCTGTCCGTCTGATTTATATGTGGTAAGCCCGCCGTAAAAATCGGAAAGTGACGCGCCGAAATACTCTCCGTAACCGCTTCTCTCAAGACCGTCTGTTTTATGACCGTAAGACGGGGCAAACCCCAATCCAAACATCTTGCCGCTGCCTACAGCATACTCCACATTGACACTTGTTTTACCCAGTTTTTTTAAATGGGCATACGCTGTAGCGCCCAGAACATAAGAAAGCCCTGAAAAATCCCCGCCGGAACTGATTATCTCTGCCCTGTAATCAACGCCCTGTTTAAAGGTTCCGGCCGCTCTGAAAGACAGGAAATTCTTTTTCCGCGGACCGGAGGATTCCTCAACAAAATAATACATTCTGAAATTATAATCGTCCTCGTAAGTCCAGTTCGCTCCGAGAGCGTAGAGTTGTTCATCTTTGTCTTCTGTATAAGAATCATAGGACAATTCAGTTTTTTTTATAACAAACGCGTCCACATTAATATCATACGGCAAATATCCGTTTAACCTTATAGCGTCGAAACCGAGACCGTCATCGTCAACAATTATGCCCTGCCCGATTCTTATCGGCTGACGGCCCAATATAAGATCCACAGGCAAATTAGAAACATCTGAAAATTGAATCAACGCGTTTTCTATTTGCGGAGAATAATTTATAAATGTTACAGAAGATTTTTGACTGGTATATTCCCTTCCCGCTTCCTTGCCGTATATCCCGCGACTGAGCAGCTTAACTTTTACAGAAACATTCTTCTTTAGATCGCCTTCAAGATATATCCTTGATTTTTCGTACAAATAATTATTTGTGGGAGAAGTGTTTGAGGAAGAAGATTTTGCATAATTGGGGTTTGTGTATGACACCCCACCAGTTTCTATCTCAGCGCCTATACGCAATGAAGCAAAAAGCCCGGTATTACAATATGACAAGAAACATAGAACAGCGATAAATACAAATTTTGTTTTCATATTCATAAAAATTACACCTGAACAATTATTCCGACTTTTAAACTTTTTTAATTTTATATATTAGATTTATTATATAAATATTTTCAAAAAAATCAAATAGAAAAGCCCCCGAAATTTCGAGGGCTTTTCATAACCTGACAATACATCATTTTTTAGAAGTGGAAAACCGCCTGTATTGCCAAACAGCGATAAGTATCCAAATCCAACAGTGTTGCCTTGTCATTTCCAAGATTCGAGTTCGTATCAAGGAAAGCGTTCGAGGCAATTGTGAGATTGTCGTTAACCTTCCATTCAATACCATAGGAATAAGACAATGTGCACGCTTCAGTATAACTTCTGTCTTTTTGTACATTATCCGCAGGAGAAGTTATAGCTGTAGTAGTAAGCATTGCCGCGCCGGCAGGAGTTGCTGTGGTAGTTGCGGTAATTCTTCCTGAAATAGTTTTATTAAGAACTTCCGTTTTTGTAAAAGAGTACGCAGTACCAGCTCGGAAAGTCCATTTCTTGCCAATAGGTATTTCAAAACCCACAGGCAATCTGTAAGTTACGTTTATGGTCTCATTTTCTATTTTATCAGACACACCCGTGGTTTCAGACCATGTGCCTTCTCCGTTTGCAGCAGAAGGCCTGGTTGCTAAACCTACGGTTCCCGGAGTATTGCCGGCAACGCCATCGTCGTAATAAGTGGATTCCGTTCTATTTGTCTTTTCCGTGTATGATGTTAAAGTGGAATCCCTGGATATTGACGGAGCGAATGCCATTCGTATTTTTTCGTTTTCAATAAGATTAACTTTCAATCCCAAATCAAATTCATTAATCGTGCAATCCCCTTTTCTTGTAACGGTTTCATTATAATCTCTCGCTACCCATGAATCGTACGCTGTTGCAGAGGAATATTGTTTAAGACTGATGTAATCCCGTGATGTAATCTTTGCGTCGATATCCTGAACAACGCTTGAAAAGTTCAAAACACCTGTTAAAAAGAATAATTTTGCTTCTGCCCTAAAAATTGGACCTACGCCTGTTCTGTCATCGCTGAAATCCGTAACCGCAGGCGCGTCCACACCTGTTCCAGTCCACGCAGGATCATAAATAGCGCTTGCCGGATTGGCAGTCCCAGCCAGATTCACTATGGAAAAATCGTTATAATCCAGACCTCCAAGGGTACCAGGTTCGCGTATAGCGGAATATTCGTCATAAACAACTGAAGCGCCGAACAGATTGGCATTGCTGCCTGTAACTTCTATGCCATTTTTACGGATATTAGTAGGATTATATGAGTTTTGCACCCTAAGTCCCAATCCGACATCAAGTTTTACTATCTCCGATATTTTTATGCGCGCTTGAGGCAAGATATCACTTTGAATCGTAGAACTTTGATCCACAGAGTTATCCGGATAAAGAACTGAGCCGCTGTCTCCCTGCCTTGTTCCGGCTGGATAGCCGGCTGGCATACCTGCGTCATTTAGATAAGACACATTGTATGTCTTTTTTCCGCCTGTATTTCTTATATTTATCGTGGAAGTTCTGTTTATGCCAAGACCGGCGCCGAGAATCCAGAGTTTCATCGCAGCTCCCGCGTTCCATTGAGTAACTGTGGACTCTTGATAATTATTCGCATCAGAAGTGTAAGTTGTCATTCTGTCGATAACTCCTGCTGCGTCGGCATCCATATTAGCTGATGTTTCGCATTCCCAGTATCCTTCAGATTCAAAACCGTTTCCAATATTGTTATCAAGATCAAAATAATCCGTTTTACCGCCAAAACCACTCTGGAAAATCAAACCTGCTCTTAATCCGTTTATCCCGATAAATTGAAGCGGAGTACCTATTGCTCCAAATACGAAGGTACTGTCAACAGGAGCAAGAGTTAAAGCCCTGTAACTCAAAACAGAATTATACGATGTAGCAACATCATTTCTCGCATTGCTCCAGCTCGTGTAAAGATTGTTTCCAGAAAAATCCATAAGTTCCACAGGCGCTGCCGTTAAAATGTCCATCTCATTATAAAACATTCCATGCGTCGCGTCTTTTCTAAATGATCCCAAATTAGTATGCACGTTAGACAAAGGCACATACGAATATCCAGCCGTAACAGTCAACACGGCAATAAACAGTGATAAAAACTTTTTCATGCTTACATCCTCCCATTATTACCTTCCGATATTAATTACCGGAAATATTTATTTTAGCCGAAGTAAATTTACTTTTTATCACCCCCGCATTTCGGCAGTTAAGGTTGTATTTAACAATAATAATAAATAATTGGAATTTTGTCAATCTAAATTCGGTTTTTTAAACTTTATAAGAATTTATTTTTGAATTGGATTAGTCTGAACTGCCGACGGGATATTCGGATTATTAATTCCCTGACTCTGCGGCGCCGGGATAGATGGAGATTGCGCTTGACTCTGCTGCGATACCACAGGTTCACCGAAGGAACGCAATTTGTGTTCTGCTATGCTTTTATATAAAGACGGGCTGTTTAAACTTATCACATTGCGGTATATATTTATCGCAGATTGATTGTCTCCGGACAACTCGAAACATCTTGCCAGACCCATCCGGGCTTCTACGGCCAGAAAATGTTCTGAATAATCATCCAATAATTTTTTATAATACACAATAGCATCTTTGTACTGCCCGAATGATTCGTATGAATTCGCAGCTGATGCAAGCAACATAGGTCCTATATCCTTGACCTTTCTTAGAATATCAAATGCCGCAACATACGATTTTGCCGCAGCCTCGTATTGTTTCTTTTTATACAGCGACTCAGCCTTGAAATAATTAGCATATCCCGCAGGAATTCCTCTCGGATGAACAGCCAACACCTGATCCGCAAGTTCTATGCTTCTGTCCATATCTCCAGATTTCAAAAAAAGTTCTGCAAACCCTACTTTTTCATAAGCAAGTTCCGTAGCCTTTTTGAATCTGCTGTAAGTGATAAAAGCAATCGCTGAAACAACAAATACGGATATCGCGGCATAAAGAATATATTCCTTTTTTCTTTTTGAATAATTAATCACCATTTCTACCGCGGCTTTTAAATAATCTTTTTTAAGTTCTTCTTTTACCCATTGACGAGTCATATTTTTTCTCCATTTCATCTTAGCAAACGACGCGAATTGTCAGTCATAGTTTTTAAATAATCTTTGGAAATGCCTGCGGATTTAAGCGTATCATTAATCTTTTTTAAATCAAGCAAATCTTCAGGCTCGTGCGTATCGGTATTCAACACCATTGAAGCACCCAACCGCAACGACAGTGATGCCACATGCAAATTGCCCTTTTTGTGACCCCGTCTGGTAGTTATCTCCAGATAAACATTTTTCTTAGCCGCCAAAATGACATCCTCTTCAGTAATAAAACCCGGATGAGCAAGTATATCGCATCCCGCAAGAATACCGGCTTTATTTGTTCCTATAGGCACAGGTTCCACAGGAGATTCCCCGTGTACCACAACAATTCCAGCACCGAGTTTTCTTGCCAAAGACACCGCTTTGGATATATACACAGGAGGAACATATGTAATTTCAGTCCCAGCTATAACTTTTATCCCATACTCGGAACTTAATATTTTAGTAATTCTTTTTATCCTCTTGATCACAAAATCAAGATTGGAAAAATCGCAATGATCCGTAATCGCTATTGCTTCGTATCCTGCAGCTTTAGTGCGGCAAACAAGTTCAGAAGGCAAAAGGGCACCGTCTGAAAACAATGTATGAGTATGCAAATCTATCATAAGAAATTCTCAACTTAATCGACACGGAATACCGTACTTCCATTAAAATTTTCAAAATCTAAAAAATCTATTTCAAAATGCGCAAAACGGCATTTTATAAAATATTTGCCAAATACCCCTGGGGCGAGTCGAACGCCCGACAACCGGTTTAGGAAACCGATGCTCTATCCATCTGAGCTACAGGGGCATATATATTTTTAATATTATAATTTTATTTCTTTTTGAAGTCAAGCGGAATATGAAAGTTTTGTTATGATTTTTGAGTGATTCAAGAGCTGAAATACAATTTCCAGTATGATTAACTTACAAATAAATATCATTATAGCAGAATTTTTCAACTGTTTTAGTTTCTAAACATTGCTCTGATTAGCAATATCGCGAACACTATCGAAATGCATCCGAGTATAGCGTTATATTCTTTATTTTTTACGATTGCGAGTTTTATATCAAATGATATGGTATCATCAGCAGAATTTGCCGCGCGGTATTTTTTAAAAGAAGGAATCCATCTGTGCACATTCTTTTTGTATCTCTCATATTCGTTCCCGAATATACTTTCAAGCGCTTTTTCTTCGGATTTGATTTGCAGGGTATATATGTATAAAAATGTCGCGAGAACAATAATAAAAATATAAATATTAACTATAAATACGGCAAAACCAAGTCCTATCAAAAGAGAACCCACATACAAAGGATTTCTAACATATTTGTACGGTCCCACCACTGAAAGCACTTTATTCTTTCTAATATATCCTGCAGACCAAACCCTGATAAATTCTCCGGCAGCGACAATAAAAAGTCCGGCAAAACATAATTTTTCAGAATACAAACTTATCATTAAAAATACAGGGACAAAAAGCAAAGCAACCAATTTTCTTAATTTATTATACATTTTTCGAAAAGACCTCCAGTATACCGGAAGCGGCTCTCCCTATTACGCCGGGTTTGCCGAGTCCGGATGATATGTTTTCCAGTTTACGAACGGTATCATCGTAAATCTGCTTGTTTTGAAGTATTTTAAGACAGGCAGCAGCAATTTTAGCAGGTTCCAAATCATTCTGTATCAATTCCGGGCATACAGTGTCTCCAGATAAAATATTTACCATGCCTATATGCTTGATTTTTATCAAATGCTTGGCTATAAAGTATGTTAAGAAAGATGTCTTATACCCTATTACCATAGGAATACCGAGAATCGTATTTTCTACAGTCGCTGTCCCAGAAGAAGTCATCGCTATATCCATCTCCGACCTGGCTGCGTAATCATCATGTTTTATAAATTTAATTTTATCAGGCGGCAAGAAAAAATTTTTCATTATATAGTTCTTGGTTTCTTGAGAGAATACCGGCAATATGCCTGCAGCATTGTTTATCTTTTTTGATATCAATGAAAAGGCATTAAGAAACGGAGTTAAATGTTTATCTATTTCCTGAACTCGCGAACCCGGCATAATTCCTATTTTAAATCTGTCTGAGGATGCCTTTTTATAAGACACCGGAATAATGTCAACAAACGGGTGCCCGAAAAAATCGCAGTCAATACCTTCTCTTTCATAGATCTCTTTTTCAAAAGGAAAAATCACTACCGCCTTTTTTACAAACTTTTTGATTTCTTTGACTCGGTTTCTTCTTGTAGCCCATACCTGAGGACAAACATAATATACTACAGGTATTCCGGATTTTTTCGCCTCTTTTGCCAGATGTATGTTAAAACCGTAGTAATCAATTAAGATTACGCCGTCCGGATTTTCATTTTTAAAAAAATTCGACGCTGTTTTAAGATTTTTATAAAGCCTCGGAATATTTTTCACAGGCTCCCAGAAACCTATGATAGATGCATCTGCTATTTTATCCAATATAACCGAATGATCTGCCATCAAAGAACCGCCGAAACCTGTTATATATGCGTCGGGAAGAATCTTCTTAATTTCACGAATAATATTAGTGCCGTGCAAATCCCCTGAATGATCTCCTGCTGAAACAAAAATTTTCATACACCTTGTTTTTATACCTTTATTTTTATATTATTCCGGACTTATTATGACTTTAAGAAACAATAAAATTCCAATATACAGTTTATTGAGGAATTTTTTACAGAATCCCTTGCCGGAATATTTCTTCCCTTGATTTTATTCAGATATTGGTTCCAGTATTAACTTGTATCATTTTATCAAACTTATTGTATTTTAGCAAGTGTCCGAATTGACTCAAAGAAAATCTAAACGAAACGGAATCGTTGCCTCAAATAAAAATCTATATGAAAATTATATAAT
>MWCF01000014.1 GCA_002069855.1 Elusimicrobia bacterium ADurb.Bin231
GTATAAGAATTAGGGGAACCTATGCGCAAAATCTATCGTTAACATTCGCAAAAAATAGTTTTTCAGCAAACCCTATTATAATTACTAATAGAATGCTATAGCATATATATCATTGGAGGTTTTAATGGATTTTAAGGATGTACCGGAAATAATAAGACAATTACGAAAAAAATTGAATTTGAGTCAAGAAGAGCTTGCTGCTAAACTCGAAGTTTCATTTACAACCCTTAACCGCTGGGAAAACGGAAGAATTGAACCACGAGGAAAAGCAAAAAAGGCAATACTTAAATTAATTGAAGAATCTGACTTAAATTTTGATCAGGCAGATGAAGGCACTGATGCCGGCGCAATTAAAAGAATAAAAAGAGCAAATAAGGAAGATGTCTTGAGCACGAAATCAATGGAGCAGATGCTTTGGAATGCCGCTTGTTCCATAAGAGGCGAAAAAGATGCCCCGAAGTTCAAAGATTATATTCTACCGCTCGTTTTTATAAAACGGCTTTCAGATGTTTTTGATGATGAAGTGAACCGGTATATTGAAAAATACGGCGATGAAGAAACCGCTTTATCGGTTATAGAAGCCGATAATTCTATTGTCAGATTTTATTTGCCGCCTGAAACACGATGGGGCGTTGTGTCCGGAAGGGTTCAATGCAACTGGCCCAAAGATAAAAAGCCTAAAACGCTTGGCGAGCAGATTACAATGACAATGCGTTCAATAGTTAAAGAAAATCCTAAACTCAGCGGCGTAATTGACATAGTTGACTACAATGAAACCAGAAACGGTGAGAGGGGAATAAGCGATTCAGCATTATCCGGGATTATTGAGGCATTGTCAGACCCGCGGTACCGGCTGGGGCTTTATGATGTTGAGCCGGATTTTTTGGGACGGGCTTACGAATACCTTCTTAGAAAATTCGCAGAAGGACAGGGGCAGAGTGCCGGAGAGTTTTTTACGCCTACTGAAGTGGGCTGGCTTATGGCGTATATTATGCGCCCCAATCAGGGAGAAGAGGTTTACGACTATGCCTGCGGTTCTGCCGGTTTACTGATAAAATGCGAACTTGCCCTTCAGGAGCGGGAAATCAAGGTCAGACGCCCGCTAAGACTTTATGGACAGGAACTCACCGACTCCAGTTACGCTATTGCCAGAATGAATATGGTTATACACGATATGGAAGGCGAAATCGTGCGCGGCAACTCAATGACTAATCCTAAGTTCAAGGAAGCAGATTCCGGCCTTAAAAAATTTGATATGGTTGTTGCCAATCCTATGTGGAATCAGCCGTTTGAACCGACAGTTTACGAAAATGATCCCTTTGACAGGTTCGAATCGCAGGGCGGCGCTACAGCGGGCAAAGCTGACTGGGCATGGCTCCAGCATACTGCGGCATCGTTGAAATCAAATGGCCGCGCAGCAGTAGTGCTTGATACCGGTGCCGTTACACGGGGTAGCGGTAGTAAAAATGAAGACAGGGAAAAAGCAATTAGAAAATGGTTTATTGACCATGACATTATCGAAAGTGTTATACTATTGCCCGACAATCTTTTTTATAATACACCCGCCGCAGGAATAATCATATTCCTTAACAAGAATAAAAACATTAAGCAAAAAAACAAGATAATCCTTATAAACGCAAGTCAGGAGTTCAAAAAAGGAAGACCCAAAAATTATCTGCCCGATGAAAGCATAAAAAAGATTGCGCAGGCATTTATAAAAGGCGAGAATGTTGAAAAATTTGTCAAGGTGATAACAAAGGAAGAGGCAATAGAAAACGACTATAATATATCGCCTTCAAGGTACATTGATACCTCTCAAAAAGAAATTTATCGGTCTATCCCTGAAATCCTTAAAGAATTGGCAACGCTTGATAAAAAATCGAAAGAAGTTGATGAGGAATTAAAGAAGATATTTGGGAAAATCAAATTCTGACTGTGGTAGGAATTGTTTAAAAACCGTAAGGATAGGTAATGAAAAGAGAAAAAAGAAAAAAGAGTTGGGAAAAAATAAATTTAGGACAGATAATAAACTTAAATTACGGAAAATCGTTGCCCAAAGAAGAACGTTTGCTCGGGAAACATCCTGTTTTTGGTTCTAATGGAATTGTGGGTTATCACAATGAAGCATTAGTTAAAGGCCCTGGGATCATTGTCGGTCGAAAAGGTTCTTGTGGCGAAGTGCACTATTCGTCCGACGATTTTTGGCCTATAGATACCACATATTATGTTACGCTTCGTTCTAAGCAAAATTTAAGGTTTATATCATATTTATTATCTTCTCTGAATCTTTCAGCAAAAAATTCCCATAGCACAATCCCAGGATTGAATCGCGAGAATGTTTATCAAATAGAATATAATTTACCATCTTTGCCAGAGCAGAAAAATATAGTGGCAGTATTGTATAAAATTCAGAAAGCGATTGAAATACAGGACGAGATAATAGAGAATACGCAGGAATTAAAAAAGTCAACGATGCAACACCTCTTTACATATGGAACCCGAGGAGAGAAAACAAAACAAACCGAAATCGGCGAGATGCCGGAGAATTGGGAAGTAGTCAACTTAAAAGATAAATTTATTTTTACAAGTAGACCTAAAGGACTGAATTATGCGAATTATAGGGAAATTGCATTTGCCCCGATGGAACTAATTCCTAACAAAGCGGTTCATTTAAATAATTTTATTTTAAAGAAGCCGGAAAAGATTTCAAGCGGGATATATTTCGAACAGGGAGATTTACTCTTTTCTAAAATTACGCCATGCTTTGAAAATGGAAAACAATGTATAATAAGTTGCAACATCCCTAATGGCTTTGGTATAGCTACAACAGAAGTTATACCCATTAAAGAAATGCCAAATATAAGCGATAAATATTTTCTTTTTTATTATTTGCTGAAACATGATATTCGCTCTTTTATTACAAGCAAAATGGAAGGAGCAACTGGAAGGCAGCGTGTGCCTGCGCACATTATAAGGGAATTATCAATACCCTTTCCATGCTTGACAGAACAAAAAGAAATATCAGCAATTCTTTTAGCTTTAGATAAAAAAATAGAACTTCATAATTCGAAAAAAGTAAAAGTGCAAGAACTTTTTAATTCTATGCTTAATAAATTGATGGTAGGAGAAATTAAATTAAGTTATAAGTAAAAATTCTACGAGAATAGGCAAAAAAATATGGTAATCAATGCAATATGTTCTAATGAATCTAATATACTCATAATAACAAACGGTTGTTGGAAAAAAATTGGTAAGTTTGTTTTTCTTAATAACGGCATAAGTTATGTTTTTCCAGTATTAGATACAACTGGTGTATTAACAGAATCTATTTGTTCAAGAAAAACTACTGATATTCAAGAGATAAAGTTGCTAAAGAGAGGCAAAATTACAAAAGAGACGGTTAAATTTACATATCATGATGATGGAAATGTGCATTTTTCAATGGACGATAAAATACGCACAGAAATAAAATTAAAAACAAACCCATTAGAAAATGTAAATAGACATCTTTTTTCATGTGTGTATTCTAATTTTAATGTAAATAAATCAAAGGACAGTAAATTTGTCTCTTATTCAAAAAAGGCTTTTAGAATCAATTTTTCCGATAAAGTACCACAAACGTTTGAATTGTCATTTTATTCAATAGAACTACCTCATAAGATGCAACCAAATGAATGTATATTTGTCTCTCCGGATAGAAAAAGAAAGATAAAAATTAGATATGATCCAATAATATCACCACTACATAATAAAGATAGAACAACATTCATTTTTCTTGGAGGATTTAAAATTGAAGCTAATGAAATTAGATTTTTGTCAGCCATGTATCCTTCAGGAGAATATAAATCACTATCTAAATTGATAGGAACTGTTGACTTGAATATTTAGTTGTTTTGATATGTTGTTGAATCCAGAGAGTATAGATTAAAGTAATTTATGTGTGAGGGAATGAAACCGTTACAAATTGTAACGGTCCGGAAGTGCCGGTGCCTGATGGCAAGATGCATATTACGGACATAGCCGATATGGAGACGATGTTCTAAAAAACATATTCCTTTTGAATAGATCTATGGATGAGGTAAATATGTCAGGTAATTTAGGAAGTGAAAGCAAAACAGTTCAAAAGCCGCTGATAAAATACTCCGAAGAAATCGGGTGGAGTTATGTGCCGCAGGCTGATGCCGTTTCGTTAAGGCAGGGAGAGAGCGGGCTGTTGTTTTATCGTGTGCTTTCGGAAAAACTTATTCAATTGAATCCCGGTTTGATAACCGCCGAAAATGTCAATGAAGTAATCCAGAAAATAGAATCTGTCAGTAATTCCATTGAAGGCAATTCTGAAATTCTTGCGTGGCAGCGCGGCGAAAAAAGCATTTATGACCATAAAGAAAAATGCCAGCGAAATGTTGCGCTGATAGATTTTACCGAGTTGTCAAATAATACTTTACAGCTGACTGATGAATGGCAGTACAGCAATGGTAAAGAGACAAATAGGGCAGATGTGATGTTTCTGATAAACGGTATTCCGGTCGCAATTGTTGAAACAAAAAGCGCAAAGAAGGAAAAAGGTATTGAAGAAGGACTTACGCAGATAAGGGAATATCATCATGAGACGCCTGAGATGCTTACAACGCCTCAGGTTTTTGACATAACTCATATTCTCGATTTTTATTACGGCGTTACTTGGAACCTTGAACGAAAAGGGCTTTTTAGATGGAAGGATGCAGATAAAGACAATTTTGAGAAAAAAATAAAACAGTTCTTTGAACCGGTCCGTTTTCTGAAAATGCTCAAGGAATGGATACTGTTTTATGTAAAGGATGATGAACTGCGGAAAACAATCCTGATGCAGCACCAGTCGCGGGCGATTGAAAAGATAGTTTCAAGATGCGCTGATAAAAGAAAGAGAACCGGTCTTATATGGCATACCCAGGGCTCCGGTAAAACATTTACAATGATAACGGCGGCTCGCCAGATACTTGAAAGGAAAGAATTTTTCGGCAAGCCGACTGTAATCCTTATGATTGATAGGAACGAACTTGAAGGTCAACTTGCTGGTTGGGTAGAACGGATACTTGGCGAACTCCGGACTGTTGATATAAAAATTGAATATGCTACAAGCAAAGCCCGGTTGCGGGAAATATTGAAATCAGATTTTCGCGGTCTGGTTGTCTCGATGATTCATAAATTTGAAGGCATCCCAAAGGATATTAATACAAGGGACAACATTTATGTTTTAATTGACGAAGCACACAGGTCTGTCGGCGGCGACCTCGGAAATTTCCTTACCGGCGCTTTACCAAAAGCTACTCTTATAGGTTTTACGGGTACTCCAATTGATAAAACTGCGTATGGCAAGGGCACATTTAAGGTCTTTGGCAAGGAAGATGACAAGGGTTATCTTGATAAGTACTCAATTTCTGAGTCCATAGAAGATGGGACAACTGTTCCATTGAAATATACTCTTGCTTCAAATGAAATAAGAGTGCCCAAAGAAATGCTGGAAGACGAGTTTTTCAAACTCGTCGAGTCGGAAGGTGTCAGCGATATAGATGATTTGAACGAAATCCTTGACAGGGCTGTTAAACTAAAGACATTTTTAAAATCCTATGATAGAGTAAAAGAAGTTGCCCTGTTTGTAGCAAATCATTTTAAGGAGAGCGTTGAACCGCTTGGTTATAAGGCATTTCTGGTAGGGGTTGACCGTGAAGCGTGCGCTCTGTACAAGGAAGAGCTTGATAAGCTTTTGCCGCCGGAATATTCTGAGACAATTTATTCACCGGCCCAACATGACAGCGAAAAATATCCGCTGGTTTATAAGCATCAAGTGGCTGAAAAAGATGAAAAAAATTATAAAAAACTATTTATCAAACAAGATAAATTGCCTAAGATATTTATAGTTACAGACAAACTTCTTACCGGCTACGATGCCCCTGTGTTATATTGTATGTATCTGGACAAACCGATGCGCGACCATGTTCTGCTTCAGGCAATAGCAAGGGTAAACAGGCCTTACGAGCAGGCAGGGGATATTAAAAAACAATGCGGGTTGGTTGTAGATTTTGTCGGAATCTTCGAGAAACTTGAGAAAGCTCTGGCATTTGACTCTGATGTTGTTAAAGGGGTAATTGAGAATATTGATTTGGTCTTATTCAGATTTAAAGAGTTGATAACAAAAGAGGCAAAGAAGTACCTTGAGTTATTTAAGTCCCCGATTAATGACAAGGCAGTGGAAAAAGCTGTAGATGCTTTTGCGAATAAGGTTGACAGGGAAAAATTTTATAAGTTTTATAAAGAGGTGGAGGCATTATACGAAATTCTTTCACCTTCTGCCGAATTAAGGGATTATATTAATGATATGAGAAATCTTGCAGTCTTGTATCAAATAATAAGAAATGCGTACAGAGACAAAACATTTTTGTTCGGTGATGTCGCGAAAAAGACAGAAATGCTTATGAGAGAGCGTATCGAATCTTATGGATTAAATGGTATGACAAATGTAGTTAAAATAGATGAAAACACATTAAGAACAATAAAAGTAAAATATTCATCCGATAATAGCAAGGTAATAAACCTAATTAACAGCATAAATAAGATGATAAATGAAGAAGGTGGGAGCACACCATACCTTAAGTCAATAGGAGAACGAGCGGAAGCGATAAGAGACGCTTATGATGACAGACAGGTTACTACGCAAGAAGCTCTTAATATCATTGAAGGTCTTGTAAGTGAAATAAATGAAGCGAGAGAAACGCAGAACGATATGAAGTTCGATATTAACACATTTACGATATTCTGGACATTAAAGCAGGAAAAAATAAAAGAGCCGGATGTCCAGGCACAGGCTATTAACTCGCTGTTTTTGAGATTCCCGCATTTCGAGTATAACGCTGAAGAATTAAGGCAGTTGAAAGCTGAACTTTATAAACTTCTATTGCCGGTTACCGGTAAAGACGGTATGATATCATTAGTAGAAAAACTTTTAAGGATTGAAAGAAAATGAAAAAAATAATATCTAAAAAGAAAAAATCCTTCAAAACTGAAAACCAGATGAAAGAAGAAATCAAATGCTGGGCTAAGGAACTTAAAGTAAAACCAACACAAATACGAATCCAGAAAATGAAAAACAAATGGGCGTCATGTTCGGCAAAGGGTTGGGTGAGCTTTAATAGTAACCTTTTGAGAGCATCAAAAAGTTTTCGGAAATATGTTATTGTGCATGAGCTCCTTCATTTAATTGTTCCGAATCACGGGAAACTTTTCAAAACCATGATGGATATATATATCCCGCAGGGAAAGGAGTTATCTTCAAAATGCCCATCAATATAGGAATAAAGCGCATGGATACAAAACAATATCAAGCCGGTTTGGTGACTAAATTTAAAGAGATATTTCATAGTGATGAAGTCAAATCTGAGTGGTCTGCATTTAAGCAGGGAGCAATTCGAGATAGGTCTTAATGAAACCTCACGCCAGGGAAATTTAATCAAAAAGAATACAGAACAAATTTTGCTTAAATGAAAATAATTTATATTACGGATTTACACGGCAACAAATGGAAGTACGAACAATTATATGAACCGGCACTTTTTTTCAAGCCAAATATAATGGGATATATACAATAGGTATAACGGTGACGATGCCGGTATTGTTGGTATTGAGGCAAAACAAAACTGGGTAAGGAGAAACAAAAGCAGATAAGAGCAAGATTTAGAGTAGGAAATGGCACTTATCATGTGGGGCAGCGTGGCAATAACCGCGCGAAAATATACAACAATGACAAAGATTGGAGAAAAAGGTAAAAAGACATTCAAAATTGCTGTAATAAAATAAAATCGTAAACAAAATAGCGCGTCTGCATGTAAATAGGTTATGCGTCGCCGAAAAAAATCAATCAATGCGAATTTCCTTGACATTGTTTTTTTTAAAAGTATAATATTCACAAATGACAGGGACAAAGAAGTCCTAACAGGCATGGGTGCCTTAGGGGCTTTTTTTTTTATGGACAAGGATGTCTTCAATTTCATATTGGAAGTTGAAGATTTTTATTTCTATTAAATTCGGTATGCCTGTTGCCTCAAATAAAAATTTAAACGAAAGTAGTATTGGATGCCTGATTATAATTATACAAAAGAAAGGTATGTTGACTTTGGCGGTTTTTTTGTTACAATTATTTTAAGTCTTGCGATGGAAAAGATTTTGTAAAAAAGGAGAATATTATGATAACAAGCAAAGATGTTTTAAGAATTGTCAATAAGGAGCGAATAAGTTTTATAAAATTTTGGTTTGTGGATATCCTCGGGCAGCTGAAATCTTTTACGATTTCTCCTCGAGAACTTCCAAACGCTTTGGATGAAGGCATGGGTTTTGACGGTTCTTCAATAGAAGGGTTTGCCAGAATTTTCGAATCTGATTTGATAGCAAAACCGAATCCTGAAACTTTTTGTATCCTTCCATGGCGGCCTCAGGAAGAAAAGGTAGCCAGGATGTTTTGTGATATTCTTAATCCTGACGGCACTCCTTATGTCGGGGATACGAGATACATATTAAAAAAGAATATTGAAGAAGCCAAAAAACTCGGTCTTTCATTTAAAGTCGGGCCTGAACTTGAATATTTTTATTTTAAATCTGATAAATCTCCGGAAATAATTGATGAAGGCGGCTATTTTGATTATGTGCCATTGGATGAAGCACAGGATTTGCGCAGGGACACAGTGCTTTTATTGGAAAAGATGGGCATAAAGGTGGAATACAGTCATCATGAGGTTGCTCCGTCTCAACATGAAATAGATTTAAGATATTCCGAAGCTCTCGCAATGGCTGACAATGTGATGACATATAAGGTGGTTGTAAAACAGGTAGCATATTCAAAAGGAATATACGCTACTTTTATGCCTAAGCCTCTTTTTGGAGAAAATGGTTCAGGCATGCATGTTCACCAATCTTTATTCAAAGGCAACAGGAACGCTTTTTTTGATATAAAAGATAAATATCATTTATCCTCTCTTGCCAAACATTATATAGCCGGTATATTGAAACATGTGCCTGAAATTTGCTCCATTACAAACCAGTGGGTTAATTCCTACAAACGGCTTGTGCCTGGTTATGAAGCGCCGGTTTACATTTCATGGGCAAGAAGAAACCGCTCTGCTCTCGTTAGAGTACCTATGTATAAGCCAGGGAAAGAAGAGGCCACAAGGATAGAACTCAGATTCCCCGACCCTGCGTGTAATCCTTATCTTGCCTTTTCAGTTATGCTTGCTGCAGGTCTCGAAGGAGTAAGAAAAAAATATCCTCTTTCCGCTCCAATTGAAAAAGACATATTTCATATGACGGATGACGAAAGAAAATCCGAAGGGATAAATTCTCTTCCAGGCTCATTGATAGAGGCAATCAAACTTGCTTCAGGAAGCGAATTGCTCAAAAAAGCGATGGGCAGTCATATCTTCGAAAAATTTCTTGAAAATAAAAAGATAGAGTGGGATATGTATAGAACCCGGATAACAGGCTATGAGATAGAAAAATATCTGCCGATCCTGTGAAAAAAGGCAAATCATAAACAGAATTGAAGTGTTTTATTTTGTTTTGATTCCTTTTATAATTTTTATAAGGTGTTATCATGGGATGTTCCATAGCTGGTGTTATTGACGGGAACGGCTCTTTGTTTTCAGGTGATGAAATAATCCGTTCCATACAGAAAATGTTTTTAAGGGCAAACGGCCTTGGCGGCGGATTTGCCGGGTACGGTATATATCCCGAGAACAAAAATGATTTTTGTTTTCATGTCATTTATAAAGACGACAAATCAAAAGATATAACAGATGCCATTCTGAAATTGGATTTTGATGTTGTAAAATCAGAACCAATACCTACAAAATCAATCAAAGAAATAATCAACAGGCCTATTCTCTGGAGATACTTTTTGCAAGTCAGCGATTCCGCAAAAAGGCAGTTTTACGATCTTACGGAAGAAGAGATAGTAATGCGCGTAGTGATGAAGATCAACAGCGGCTCTTACGGCAGTTTCATAATATCTTCCGGCAAGAATATGGGTATTTTTAAGGGTGTGGGATATGCTTCGGAAATAGGAAGATTTTTCCGGCTTGAAGAATATTCAGGGTACTGCTGGATAGCTCACGACAGGTTCCCTACGAACACTCCTGGCTGGTGGGCTGGAGCTCATCCATTCGGTCTGTTAAATTTTTCCCTTGTTCATAACGGAGAAATATCATCTTACGGAATTAACAAACGTTATTTGGAAGAATTCGGATATCAACTTCCTCTTAGAACTGATTCCGAAGCCATCTTGTATCTGTTTGATTTGCTTTTAAGAAAACATTCTTTACCGTTGGAAATAGCGTATAAAATATTGTGTCCTCCGTTATGGCATGACATAGATATTATGCCAGCGCCTGCCCGCGAGTTTTACAAAAAATTGAGGGTGGTATATTCCGGCGCTCTGATTAACGGGCCATCCGCAATAATTGTTGCTGACGGAAAAAGAATGTGCGGGTTTACAGATCGTATAAAATTAAGGCCGTTAATTCACGCTGCTTGCGGTTCAAAACATTATCTTGCCAGTGAGGAATGCGCCATAAGGGAAATCTGTCCGGTCCCTGACGAATTATCATTTGTAAAATCAGGTGAACTGACTGTTTGCGGAATCAAAGGGAAAATAAAATGAAAAGAATGCTTTATTCTCCGGATTATTTGGTTACTCGTGATCCTGAAAAATGCATACAATGCGAGGTTTGCGTAAGACAATGCGCCTTTAACGCGCATACTTACGATGCTGAAAAACACAGAGTTGATACCGATTGTTCAAAATGCGTGGGTTGTTTCAGATGCGTTTATATGTGTCCTACAGGAGCGCTTTCAGTTTCCGAATTTTCCGGCAGAATGGCAAACAGCGCGAACTGGACGGATAAACAGCTGAAAGAACTTTACAAGCAGGCTGAAACAGGCGGAGTGCTTTTAACAGGAATGGGCACTGATAAAAAATATAAAATAATCTGGGACCATATACTGTTGGATGCCGCTCAGGTTACAAATCCGTCTATTGATCCTCTTCGCGAGCCTATGGAATTAAGAACATATCTCGGTGGAAAACCTTTGTCTATAGAGGTTAAGGAAAATAAACGCAAAGTTTCATTGCCTGGAGCTGATATTTCCGGCAGATTTTCAATTACTACTGAACTTCCTCAACAGTTGGAGTTAAAAACTCCTATACTGTTTTCCGCTATGAGTTATGGCGCGATTTCTTTTAACGCGAGTAAAGCTTTAGCATCAGCTGCGGAAGAATGCGGGATTTATTACAATACCGGAGAAGGAGGATTGCATAAGGACCTTTACAGATACTCCAAAAATACAATAGTTCAGGTCGCTTCAGGAAGGTTCGGAGTGGATACAGAATATCTCAATTCCTGCGCCGCTGTTGAAATAAAAATAGGTCAGGGCGCTAAACCAGGCATAGGAGGGCATCTGCCTGGAGAAAAGGTTACTGATGAAATATCAATGGCGAGAATGATTCCCAAAGGCACGGATGCTTTATCTCCTGCTCCGCACCATGATATTTATTCCATAGAGGATTTGTCGCAGTTGATTTATGCTATAAAAGAGGCCACTGAATATAAAAAACCGGTTAGTGTCAAAATTGCAGCTGTGCATAATGTTGCGGCAATCGCTTCAGGAATAGTACGCGCAGGTGCAGACATAGTAGCGATAGACGGAATAAGAGGGGGCACAGGCGCTGCGCCTACAAGGACAAGGGATAATGTAGGTATCCCTATAGAACTTGCAATATCCGCAGTAGACACACGTATGAGAGAAGAAGGCATACGCAACAGAGCATCTATAATCGCAGCCGGAGGATTTAGAAATTCAGCGGATGTTGTAAAAGCAATTGCCCTTGGCGCGGATGCGGTTTATATAGGAACTGCTGCTCTAATATCTATGGGCTGTCATCTGTGCCAGAAATGTTATACAGGGAAATGCAATTGGGGCATAGCTACGCAAGACCCGTATCTTGTAAAACGTTTGAATTCTGAAATTGCCTGCAGGCGTCTTGTGAATTTAATACTTGCCTGGAGCCTGGAAATAAAAGAAATTATGGGAGGTATGGGCATAAATTCAATAGAGTCTCTTCGCGGCAACCGGCTAAGATTAAGGGGTTTTGATTTACACGAGAACGAACTTAAAATACTCGGCATAAAACCTGCAGGAGAGAGTTTATGAGGAAAATCGCGATAATTTAGTTTGAAGAGATTCAGAAAAAACATTATGAAACGTATATATTTTAATGAAAAATATTGTATGGCATGCCGGCTTTGCGAAATAGCGTGCCTTGTAGCTCATTCCAAATCCAAAAAAATAATAAAGGCGTATAAAGAGGAATATCCCTTCTTGAAACCCCGTCTTATTATAGAGGAAAAAGGGCATGTATCATTTGCCATCCAGTGCCGTCATTGTAAGGATGCCCCTTGCGTTACCGCATGTGTTTCAGGGGCAATGCATAGGCATAAATCAGGGGAAATAATTCATAATGAAAAAAAATGTGTCGGATGCTGGATGTGCGTTATGGTATGTCCGTTTGGAGTGATAATTAGAGACTTGAAAGGAAAAAAAGTTGTTGCGAAATGCGATCTTTGTTCTGATTTGGGGCAACCGGCTTGTGTTGATGCCTGTCCTAATGCCGCTCTTGTATATGGTGAAGATAAAGATAATGAAAAATAAAAATAATGCTATAGTTATTGTTGGAAGTTCCGTAGCCGCGGTATCTGCGATAGAAGCCGTAAGAAGCGTAAACGAAGATGTGTCTATTACAGTGGTGACAAAAGAAAAGAATATTTTTTATTCCAGACCTTTGATATCCTATTTGAATATTACAAGAAAGCAATTTTATTATAGGGATACCGATTTTTTTGTCAAAAACAAAGTGCGTGTTATGCATGGAGAAGTTTCGGAATTTAAAAATGGCTGTGTTTATTTAAAAAAAGGAAAATCTATTTCTTACGGTAAATTAATACTTGCCACAGGAGGAGTTCCAATTAATCCTGTAATTAAGGGAATAGATAGCAGGAATGTTTTTTCTTTTACTACATACGACGATGCCTTGAAGATAAAACAAAACGCATCCGGCTCGAAAACCGCCGCGGTGATAGGCGCGGGAATGATAGGCATAAAAGCGGCTGAATATCTTAAGGATCTTGGTGTTTCTGTATCGATGATTGAACTTCTTGACAAACCGTTTGCCTCTGTGCTTGATAGAAATTCCGGTGATATTGTAGCCAGGCATATTCAAAAAAATATAAAACTTTATCTTGGTAGAAAAGTAACTGAAATTACTGGAAATGTATGTGTGCTTGATAGCGGAGAAAAGATTTCTTCCGATATAACCGTGATTGCAGTTGGAGTCGTGCCCAATACCACAGTTGCTGAAAAGTCCGGATTAAAAATAGGCAAAGGGATTATTGTAAATTCTTTTATGGAGACATCCGAAAAAAATGTTTACGCTGCTGGAGACTGTGTGGAATCGGAAGATGTTTTACTCTGTTGCAAAAGGGTTCTGCCTATATGGCCTGTAGCGCGCGAACAAGGACGAATTGCCGGATTGAACGCCGTGGGTGTCAGGACCGTTTATGAGGGAAGCTTTCAGATGAATTCCATTGATGTTTTCGGTCTCCCGATAATTACTCTAGGCATTAGCAATTCCGATTCTCCTGATTTCGTTGTCTCTTCCGATATTCGCGCCGGAAAATACAAGAAGATAATAGTAAAGGACGAAAGAATTATAGGAGCGATATTTGTTGGAGATATAAACAGGTCCGGAATTATCACAGGTCTCATAAAAGACAGGATAAAAGTTACAGGGTTTAGAGAGGAATTGGTTAAAGACAGTTTCGGATATATATATGTGCCGAGAATATCTGTGAGTGAAAAGGCGGTACCGGTGGAAATATGAAAACAGTAAATATAAACGCGAAAGATCTTACTCACAGACAGCTGAATGAACGCATACGAGCAGAATTATCTGCGGGCGCCGGGCATATATCGTTGTTGAACGTTAACGGTCATAGATACATAGCCTCCGGAATAAAGTCATCGGCAGTAATTGACATCCACGGAACTGCAGGAAACGATCTCGGAAGTTTTCTGAGCGGATGTCATCTGAATATATTTGGCAACGCGCAGGATTGCGCGGCAAACACTATGAATTCCGGGAAAATAGTCATTCACGGTTCAGCCGGAGATATCCTCGGATACGGTTTAAGAGGAGGCAAAATATTTGTTGCCGGGAACACAGGGTACAGAACTGGAATTCATATGAAGTCATACAAGGATATGACACCCGTAGTAGTGATCGGCGGCTCTGCGCGCGATTTTTGCGCAGAATATATGGCAGGAGGAATAATAATTTTGCTGGGTCTTAAATATAAGTCCGGAATTTTGTCTGAGGACGAGTCCAAGGAAGATATTATAGGCAATTTTACAGGCACAGGAATGCACGGAGGAACGGTTTATATAAGAGGAAACATTAAGAAATATCAACTCGGCAGAGAGGTGTCTCCTGTAAAGTTGAACGATGACGATATGCATATTTTAAAGAGCAATGTTGAGGAATTTTGCCGTGATTTTCGATTGGATTCTAAAAAGATATTAAAAAAAGAATTTATAAAACTCAAAGCAGTAAATCACAGGCCATACGGCGCTATATACGCGTATTGACATAAATGGTGTTTGCGCAAATTCTAATTTGACTGAAAAATTCGAGAGATATTTTCAATTTGTAAAGAATTTAAAATTGACTATTAACCATACTTGTGGCATATAAACGCTTACCTTTCACGAACAACTTTTTTTCTTGACATTTGGCGTAAAATTTGTAAAATAAACAAAATAATTCTTATCAAGAGTGGTTGAAGGACAGGCCTTGAGAAACCACAGCAACCCAGCCTTGTAATATCAGGTGGAGAGGTGCTAATGCCTGTAAGCGATAAGAAGGAGTCGAATAATTGTAACTTGCCCCTTCTTTGGAAGGGTTTTTTTATTAGGCGGTATTATTATGAAAATAGCTTCTGATATTATAAAACTTGTGGGGAAGACCCCCATGGTTAAATTGAACAGGGTTACTGAAGGATGTTTTGCTTCAGTCATCGCAAAACTTGAATTTTTTAATCCCTGTTCCTCAATAAAAGACCGCGTGGCAGTTGCCATGCTTGAGGATGCTGAAAAAAAAGGACTTATAAAAAAAGGATGCAAAATCGTTGAGCCTTCTTCCGGGAATACCGGGATAGGACTTGCTTTTGTCTGCGCTGTAAAAGGTTATAATCTTACTATTACAATGCCGGATACGATGTCTTCGGAACGACAGATGCTTTTAAAGGCATTGGGCGCGAATCTGGTTTTGACATCCGGCAGCGACGGTATGACTGGTGCAGTGCGCAAAGCCGAAGAGATTGCTGAAAAAGACAAGGCGTTTATGCCTCAACAATTCGACAATCCGTCAAACGCTGATATACATAAAAAAACCACTGCTGTGGAAATTTGGGATGATACTGAAGGCAAGGTAGATATTTTCGTAGCAGGAGTAGGCACAGGCGGTACTGTTACGGGTGTGGGAGAATTTCTGAAAGCTAAGAATTCCAATGTAAAGATAGTCGCCGTTGAACCTTCGTCTTCTCCGGTTATTTCCGGCGGGAAATCCGGAGTCCATAAAATACAGGGTATAGGCGCGGGATTTATCCCAAAAATACTTAATAGAAACATTATCGATGAAATTATACCCGTATGCAATGAAGATGCATTCCGAATGACCCGGCTGTTGATACGGCAGGAGGGTGTGCTCGCAGGAGTTTCATCCGGAGCCGCGGTTTTCGCTGCTGTAAAAGTTGCTGAAAGAAAAGAGAACTCCGGCAAAACAATTGTAGTGATTCTGCCGGATACAGCGGAGAGATATATGTCAACGGGATTATTTAGGGAAGAAATATAAAAGAGGATAAATATGTCAAAAACAATTGCTGAAATAAACGAAAAAATAAAAAACGGTCAAGCAGTTATAGTTACAGCTGAAGAGATGATAGATATAGTGGCTACCAAAGGAACAAAGTCAGCCGCTCAAGAAGTGGACGTTGTTACAACAGGCACATTCGGTCCGATGTGTTCTTCTGGTATGTATTTGAATGTAGGGCACACCAAGCCGCGTATCAAACTCGGCGCAGGCTATTGCACATTAAATGATGTTCCAGCGTACACCGGATATGCAGCTGTAGATATCCTGCTCGGCGCTACGGCTTTGCCGGATGACGACCACAGAAACAAATTTTATCCGGGCAGATTTGAATACGGCGGGGGACACGTAATAGAGGATTTTGTTTCCGGAAAAGATGTTGTTCTTTCCGCGAATGCGTACGGCACTGATTGCTATCCGAGAAAAAAATTAAGAACATTCATCAATATAAAAGATGTTAACGAGGCAGTGCTTTTTAATATTAGAAATTGTTATCAGAATTATAATTGCGCTGTGAATAATTCCGATAGAACGATATATACGTATATGGGCATTCTTAAACCTCAACTTGGAAATGCCACATATTGTTCCGCAGGACAGCTTTCTCCTTTGCTGAATGATCCGTATTTTAAAACAATCGGCATAGGGACAAGGATATTTCTCGGAGGAGGAGTAGGATATATCGTGTGGCAGGGGACCCAGCATAATCCTTCAGTGCCGCGCACTGAAAAAGGCGTTCCTAAGGGCGGCTCAGGTACTATAGCTATCATAGGGGATTTAAAACAAATGAATTCCGACTGGCTGCGCGGGACATGTATGCTCGGATACGGTGCGACATTGACTGTGGGCATAGGAATACCTATACCTGTTCTTAACGAAGAGATAGCGTCTTTTACAGCCGTCAGAGATGAGGATATTTATACGCAAATAGTGGATTATAGCTCTGATTATCCTGAATTGAAATCCGGAAATCTCGGTTATGTGAACTACGGGCAGTTGAAATCCGGAAAGATAGAAGTAAACGGGAAAAAGGTTCCTGTCGCTTCTCTTTCAAGTTATTCTAAAGCTAATGAAATAGCGGGCATTCTTAAAGAATGGATTAAAACTGGAAAATTCTTTTTAACCGAGCCTGTTGAAAAACTGCCTTCCGCGGATTCCGGAATAACGATAAAAAGTTTGATTGAAAGGCCCATAGATTAAACCAGTATTCAGCATCTTAATATAAGAATCTATCTGCTGCGATATAGCATCAAACAAATACGGATTAACTGGAGAATAAAATGACAAGCAAAAAAATTGTACTGAAATTTCCGATTAAAGTGGTAAACGAACCCATAATATATAAACTTGCCAAGGATTATGACCTTGAGTTCAATATCCTTAAAGCGAATATCAAGCCGGACGAAGAAGGGATTCTCGTTCTTGAATTGCGCGGAAAGAAAGAAAGTTTTGACAAGGGGCTTGAATATCTTAAAAAACTGAATATAGTTATACAGCCGCTGAAAAAGGATATAGTAAGAAATGAAAAGAGCTGTACGCATTGCGGTGCGTGTGTCACAATATGTCCGACAGGAGCTTTTTCAGTTGACAAAAAGAACAGAAAAATAATTTTTAACGAGGAAAAATGCATTGCCTGCGAGATATGCATTTCAGCGTGTCCCATGCGCGCTATGGCAATCCATTTTTAACAAATTTATTTTTTATTTATCCTAATATCATTGACAATTGTTTTGAATTTTATATAATATAAAAATATGGAATTTATGCCCCTATAGACTAGCGGTTAGGTCACCACTCTTTCAAGGTGGCAGCAGGAGTTCGACTCTCCTTAGGGGCAAATTTTTCGGGCGATTAACTCAGCGGGAGAGTGCTTCCCTTACAAGGAAGAAGTCACAGGTTCAAATCCTGTATCGCCCAGTAGTTAAATCAGTAATTAGGAATTGAGCAGTAGTAAGTTTTTACTGTTTGCTGCTTACTTTAGTTGGGGATGTGGTGTAGCCCGGTTTAACACGTCGCCCTGTCAAGGCGAAGACCGCGGGTTCAAATCCCGTCATCCCCGCATATTTTTTTAATAAAGCTTTCTCACATATCTTTTTAAAGACGGAATCAATTTATGCGATATATCGAAATTGATTGCTGTGCCAAAACCTGTAATTCAACCTGAATTTATGCATTTCAAAATAAAATATTCTTAAAATCTAATGAATTCTTGGAATATAAATAATAAAATTTATGTAATAAAAATTTTGAACGGGAGATATTATGAATAATGAGGAACATCTTAAACTTGCTGTTGACAAAATTATTGGCAATGGCGATATAGGCGAAATAAAGAATTTATTTTCACCGGATTATGTTGCGCACGCAGGAGAAAAAAAATATAAAGGACATGAGTTTATTAAAAAATATTCAAAGCAACTTAGTTCGGCAATTCCTGATATTAAAATTTTAAATATTGAAATTTTAAATAAATCTGGCAATGTTATTACATGGCAGCGTGTGTTTAAAGGCACTCATAAAAAAAATCTTAGAGGGATTCCACCCTCCGGCAAGAAAATACAATGGACTGAAATGGTGGTCAGCCGTTTCGAAAAAAATAAAATCGTTGAGGAATGGGTTGTCTCGGAATTAGCCGCTCAATTAGCCCTGAAAAAGCCTAAAAGATAACAGCCATTTTTTTTGTTTTGAAGATGCGGGATGCTTCTGTGATTGCTTTTTCGATTATTTCTAAATAATACTAATCGTTTATACTTATGTCCACTCCAATCAAGTTAAAAATTAAGGATAATAGCGAATTAAGAGATAAGATTTGTTCGTTATACGCGATGACAGATCAAATTTCTCTGGCAAAATGGGCTTTGTCAATAGCCAAAAGAATTTTATGCGTTTCCGGAATTGACTATAAAAATGTTGATTCTCTTGCCGAAGGTTTTAAGGTAAATGAATTGTGGCAAAAAGGAAAAGCGAAAATACATGATGTCAGAAAAGCCGGTTTTAAAATACACAAATTTGCTCGTGTTTGTGATTCCGAAATCAAAAAATCCGCTTTTAGAACTGCCGGTCAGGCGGTCGCAAGCGGTCATATGAAAGAACATGCTATTATTGCCTCTGATTATGCAGTAAAAACAATCGGATTAATAACAAAAAACGATATATTATCTATCACTGAAGAAAGAAAATGGCAGTTCAATAAATTGAACAAACTGAAAGATAAAACATCTGGAAGAGAACTATGATAAAAATTGATTTGCCGCTGACAGAAAAAATTTTGGATAACATTGCGTTTTAATTGGGTATCGATTCGCCTAACACTTAAATAGAATAATTTTTTCTTTCAAGGTTTTCTTAAAGAAACCGGTATGAAACAAAATTTACTAAATGTGATAAAATGGTTCGCGAGAATACTCGCGTTGTGTATTTTAATTTTTGCCTTGCCGTTTTATTTCGGTTATGGCAATCCGTTGCCATTTGCCAATCCAGGATATTCCTTATGGGAAAATGTGGCGCTGACAATGATGCCATTAGTTTTTATCGGTTTGGCACTGGGCTGGAAATATCCTAAAATCGGAGGGTGGATAATAATTGTTTCAATCGCCATAGGTTTTATTGTAGGATATTTTACAGAAGCCAATATTAGCGTCAACTTACTGGTTCCTGTTCTCCCGGGCATTTTATATATAATATATTCTTATAAAAAAAGAATGTGATCCGTAATATATGCGCTAAATGGCATTTGTCATTTCCTCGCGCCTCTTAATTGCTTCGGAAAAATGTATTCTATTCTACGAAGGCGCGTTTCTTGTACCTTGGCGTATCTTTTTTATCTGCATTTCTTAAACATGTATTTTAGTATTTTTTTTGTTTGACTTTTATTAAATTTTTCAATATATCTTTTTTCTTTCCTCCATTACAGCCGATTACCGTTACAGTTCAAAGGCAATCATTTTTGCTTTCCGATTGGAATATATTAAAAAACTATTTTTTTAGTTGTTCTGAATAAAACGCTTTTTGATTATTTGCTGCATCCGGCAAGTATACGGATAAATAGAATCTTTTTTCCATTGACAAAAAGAAAGTAAATTTTATAATGCATATATATGCATTATAAAAGGAGTAATCATGCGACCTAAAAAAACACGATGGGTATCTTGCGAGCCCGGGGAGAGATGCTTTCGTCCTCAGTGCAAGCGGCTTGATGAACTGGAAGGAATTAAGTTAAATCTTGACGAATTTGAAGTATTACGGCTGGCTCATCTTGAAGGCCTTGATCAGAAAAAAATTGCCAAGCAGATGAAGATTCATCAATCCACAATTTCTCGGATACTTACTTCTGCGCACCGTAAAGTAACAGACGCTTTGGTAAATATAAAGGCTATTAAGATTGAGCAGGGGTGCTGCCAGATAATCAGGGGGCGTAAGAAATGAAGGATTGGAAGAATATTCTTTATGTCATAGCGGGTTTTTTAGCCTGTTTTTATTTGCCTGTAGAGAATGTACGTTTTACGAACGCGGTATTTGAGGCATTGGCGCTCGTTAAATGGTACGCGCGGGAACATGTTTTGGTATGCCTTGTACCGGCTTTTTTTATCGCAGGAGCAATTTCAGTTTTTGTAAGCCAAGCATCTGTAATGAAGTATTTCGGAGCAAATGCAAATAAATTTCTTTCATACAGTGTTGCATCGGTATCCGGAACTATTCTTGCGGTTTGCTCCTGCACTGTTTTGCCGTTATTCTCAGGTATTTATAAGAGAGGCGCGGGATTGGGACCAGCGATTGCGTTTCTATATTCAGGACCCGCTATTAATGTTTTGGCAATAATATTAACTGCTCGAATACTCGGCTGGGAGTTAGGTCTGGCCCGCGCAGTCGGAGCTGTTGTATTTAGTATTGTTATAGGCTTGCTTATGCATTTTATATTTTTGAAGGAAGAACTGGCCCGACATTCGAATGGCGATTTTATTGTAGGAGAAGTTAAAGAGTCCCGGGCTTTAGGTAAAAACATATTGTATTTTGCCTCAATGGTTGTCGTTCTTGTTTTCGCCAATTGGGGCAAACCATTGGAAGGTGATTATGGTGTTTGGTTTTTCATATATCAATACAAGTGGTGGATTGCCGGATTTTCTTTGGTGTCATTAATTGTAATGCTTATTAAGTGGTTTAAGAAGGATGAGTTTATAGAATGGACGTCAGTTTCATGGGGATTTGCTTTACAGATATTACCGCTTCTTTTAGGAGGGGTGTTGATTTCCGGATTCCTTTTAGGCAGAGTCGGACATGAAGGTATTATTTCTACCAGATGGGTTGAGGCTTTGGTCGGAGGCAATTCTTTCAGAGCTAACTTTTTTTCATCTATACTGGCGGCATTTATGTATTTCGCCACGCTAACTGAAGTGCCAATTTTACAAGGGCTTATAGGCGCAGGCATGG
Organism: Elusimicrobia bacterium ADurb.Bin231; assembly: GCA_002069855.1. Classification (GTDB taxonomy): domain Bacteria; phylum Elusimicrobiota; class UBA8919; order UBA8919; family MWCF01; genus MWCF01. The sequence continues at coordinate 21,431 of MWCF01000014.1, forward strand.
GCAAAGGACCTGCGTTAGCGCTTCTGTTGGCCGGGCCCGCTTTGAGTTTGCCGAGTCTGCTTGTGTTGCGGAGCATAATGGGCATGAAGAAGACAGTTGTTTATGTGGCTTTGGTAATAGTGATGGCTACCATAAGCGGAATGATTTTTGGTTTTATCGTTAAATAAGGGTGGGGGATTATGAAAAAAGATATTAAGAAGATTGTCAAGGAAGGCTATGCCAAAGTAGCCAAGCAGGGAACGTCCTGCTGCTCTTCCGGCTCGTGCTGTTCATCATCCAACAACGCTCGGGATATCAGCAAGATCGTTGGTTATTCCGACGATGAGATGAACACTGTTCCTGAAGGAGCGAATCTGGGGCTTGGGTGCGGCAATCCGGTGGCAATCGCTTCATTAAAAGAGGGCGATGTGGTGCTTGATTTAGGAAGCGGCGCCGGATTTGACGCGTTTCTTGCGGCCAGGAAGGTCGGCAAAACCGGTTGTGTTATTGGCGTGGACATGACTTGGGAAATGCTTGAGAGAGCACGCGCAAACGCTAAAAAAGGCGGCTTCGATAACGTGGAATTTCGCTCAGGTGAAATAGAGAAACTTCCGGTTGAGGATAAAGTGATTGATGTGATCATCTCCAATTGCGTTATAAATCTGTCTCCGGACAAAGAAACTGTATTCAAAGAAGCGTTCAGGGTGCTTAAATCAGGAGGCAGGTTGATGGTTTCTGATCTTGTGCTTGCCAAAGACCTGCCTAAACAAATTAAGGAATCAGTTGAGGCGTATGTGGGTTGTCTTGCCGGAGCGATTAGGAAAGACGATTATCTTGGGTTAATTAAGAGAGCAGGGTTTCAGGATATAAAGGTAATAAGCGAATCCGGATATCTGGTGGATGCCATGTTTGATAATTTTGAAGCGGCTTCTGACGCAATTGTGAGCATAAAAGTTTCAGCAGTGAAAAAATAAATGGAGGTGGAAAATGAAAATAGAAATCTTAGGTGTAGGTTGTCCTAAATGCAAACAGTTAATTGCGAATGTTGAGTCTGCTGTGAAAGAATTAAATATTCAAGCCGAAATCGGCAAGGTTACGGATATCGATAAGATTACAGGGTACGGTGTAATGATGACTCCGGGTCTGGTCATTAACGGTCAGGTTGTTTCATCCGGAAAAGTTCTTAATAAGGATGAAATCAAAGCGATCATTTCAGGAGGCGAATGTGAGAAAAATAATTCAGGTTCTTGCGGCTGTTGCTGTAATTAGCGCAGTTTCACCGGCTTTTGCCCAGCCAAAGGCAGAGACAGATGCAAAAGATTCAGCAAAAGTTATCGTGTATTATTTTCATGATTCCTTTAGATGTTATACCTGCAACAATATGGAGAAGTATTCAAGAGAAGCGGTTGAAACTAATTTCAAAAAAAAGCTCGCTTCAGGTAAAATAGAGTTCAAGGCTGTTAACGTAGAGGAGCAGGGAAATGAGCATTTTATAAAGGATTACAATTTATACACTAAGTCATTGATACTTTCGCTTGTGATAGACGGCAAAGAGGTAAAATCCAAAAATCTCGACAAAATATGGCAGCTTGCCCGGAATAAAAAGAAATTTATCAATTATGTAACCGGAGAGATAAAAACCTTTATTAAGGATGCTCACTGATGGAACTATTAATTGCCTTCGGTTCTGCATTATGGCTCGGTATTTTGACTTCAATCAGTCCCTGCCCATTGGCAACAAACATCGCAGCTGTATCGTTTCTTTCCAAAAAAATCGCGCACCCTGTACTTGTCTTCGTATCTGGGCTTGCTTATACTATCGGCAGAATGACTGCTTATGCGGCGCTCGGATGGATAATCATCAGCTCTCTTTTGAGCGTTCCATATGTAGCTCAATTCCTGCAAAAATATATGGGAAATATTCTTGGGCCACTCTTAATAATCGTAGGATTATTTTTACTGGAAGTTATTACTTTGAAGTTGCCTGTGTTCTCGTTGCCTCAAAAATATCATAACAAACTTATTGAATCCGGTGCTATAGGAGCTTTTGTTTTAGGTCTTATATTTGCTTTGGCATTTTGTCCTGTTTCAGCGGCGTTATTCTTTGGCAGTTTGATTCCATTGGCACTCAAAAGTAGTGCTGGAGGGGTATTGCCTTTTATTTATGGACTTGGGACAGGGCTTCCAGTGCTGGCATTCGCTGTCGCTATTGCGCTGGGTGTAACTTCAATGAGTCATTGGTTTCATAAGATTACTAATCTTGAATTTTATACCCGCAAAATTACCGGCGTGATTTTTATTCTTGTCGGTCTTTATTACACAGAGATTTATATTCTGCGATTATTTTAAGGAGGTTGCGATGGAACAAGTGATTAATGAGGAACGCAAATTAAGCCTTTTCGAGAAGTATCTCACCGTCTGGGTAGCATTCTGTATCGGAATCGGGATTGCTTTGGGCAAGCTGTTTCCGCAGGTGGCTGTGGCATTGGATAAGGTCTCAATTTATCAGGTATCTATTCCCATAGCAATCTGCCTTTTCTTCATGATGTATCCGATAATGGTCAAGATTGACTTTGCGGAGGTTGTTAAAGCTGGCAAGACGCCTAAGCCGGTTCTTCTTACTCTTATCGTGAATTGGTGTATAAAACCGTTTTCAATGCTTGCTATCGCATGGCTTTTTCTCGGGATATTTTTTAAAGACTGGCTTCCAGGCATGGAGATAGTAAAAGGCGGAACACAAGTTGAATTATTCAGGTCATACATTGCTGGCTGTATTCTTTTAGGTATCGCACCTTGTACGGCTATGGTTTTGATCTGGGGTCATTTGGCTAAAGGTAATGACGGGCACACTTTGGTCATGGTTGCTATAAATTCTGTAACCATGCTATTTCTTTATGCACCCTTGGGTGGTTGGCTTTTAGGTGTGAATAAAATGCCGATTCCATGGCAGACAATCGTTCTTTCAGTCATTATTTATGTCGGCTTGCCGTTACTCTTGGGTTATTACTCAAGAAAATGGTTGATCTCTAATAAAGGAGTAAAATGGTTTGAAGAGAAGTTTTTACATTATTTGACGCCTGTATCGATCGGGGCGTTATTGCTCACACTGATCTTATTGTTTTCTTTCAAGGGTGAATTGATTATCAATCAACCCCAGATTATATTTTTAATAGCTATCCCGCTTTTTATTCAGACGTGTCTTATTTTTGCTATAACATATGCCTTGGCGAAATGGTTGAACCTGTCTTACCGGGATGCGGCTCCGTCAGCGCTGGTTGGAGCGAGCAATCATTTTGAGGTAGCTATCGCCACTTCAACGATTCTTTTCGGACTGTCATCCGGCGCTTCTTTGGCGACAGTGGTTGGGGTTCTTATTGAGGTCCCTGTTATGCTGTTGCTGGTTAAAGTGTGTTTAAGAACTAAAAATTGGTTTAAGGTTAGTGGGGAACGTTGATAAAACGGTTCCAAAAATCATAACAGGAGATGGCAGATGACATATGGTGAATTTACGCCGTCCGCAGTCCTGCCATAGATACAATACTTTTGCAGGCTCATGCCCAAGTCGGTGCTGGATTCTAGTGTAGTGCGTCATAAATCTCTTGACATTTGAATAATTTTTTGTATACTTATGATAAATGAACATATCAGAACGAATAATACTTACAACCGAAGAGCAAACGACAATCAACCGCTGGTCACATGGGAAAAGCATTCCGCTACGTTTGGTTCAAAGAGCACAAATAATTCAATTATCTGCTCAGGGTATTTACAATCACGATATAGCCAAACGTCTGGATATTTCTCGTCCGACCGTCCAATTGTGGCGGGAGCGTTTTTTATCTCTCCGATTAATTGGTTTAGAGAAAGATGCTCCGCGTCCGGGTCGTTTTCCAAAGATATCACACAAAAAAGTTACTGCAATTGTCAATGCCACACTGCACACAATACCGCCAGATGCCACTCACTGGAGCACCCGCAGTATGGCAAAAGCACAAGGAGTCAGCGATGCCAGTGTACGACGGATATGGAAACAATACAATTTGAAGCCGCATCTGGTAAAAAAATTCAAACTCAGCCACGACAGACATTTTATAGAGAAACTTTACGATATAGTTGGTCTTTATCTGAATCCGCCAGCCAAAGCAATTGTTCTTTGCGTGGACGAGAAAAGCCAGATTCAAGCATTGGAACGAACACAACCGCTGCTTCCACTGCGACCCGGTATTCCTGCAAGACAGACACACGATTACATGCGACATGGCACAACGACATTATTCGCTGCCTTGAATATGCTCGATGGCACTGTTATTGGAGATTGTATGTCACGACACAGACATCAGGAATTTATCCGGTTTTTACAACTTATCAATGTAAAAACACCACTGGATTTAGACCTTCATCTAATTGTCGACAATTACGGGACACACAAACATCCGCGAGTTGTCAGATGGCTCAAACATCGCCCGCGCTTCCACCTGCATTTTATACCGACATCAAGTTCTTGGCTAAACATGGTGGAACACTGGTTTGCCAAGATAACATCAAAAAGAATTCATCGTGGCTCGTTCAAAAATGTGAAAGAACTGATTAAAACCATTAAACAATATATTGATTCTCATAATCAAAACCCAAAAGTGTTTGTCTGGACTGCTTCGTTTGAAAGCATTATGAGAAAAATTTCAAATGTAAAGATCTGTTAGACGCACTACACTAGTTTGGTTTGCTTGAAGCAATGGATCAAATAGGAACAGTTGCCGGTCTGCTGATTTTTACCGCTTTTTTTCTGCTGCTCTGCTGGCAAAATATAGGATTTTCCGCTTATCAGAAAAGGTATGCCTTGTTATGGATTCCTTTTTTTTGCTGGTTATATTTTGTTCATTTCTTATCAAAAAGTTCCTAATTCGGAGGTAACCTTTTTAATGTTAATATTGCGAAATTCAATGCGGGTACACTTAATCAATCCGGTTTCTGTTAAGGTTATTAAGTAAACAGGTATAAACACTACCAAAATGGATGTTTTTATTGAAATTTTGGCGATGTTTTGATAAAATATTCATACCGGTATGGCACTGCTGCGTGTATGCGCTTGACGCGGACAACTGATTTTCAGATTTCCGTGTTGCTATTCGCGTCGCGCAAACTTCATGCCGCATTTTTTTTATGAAGCATTTTACCGTACAACATTTTACATTCATTGCGATTTTTGCTTTTACGAATAGTCAATTGACAGCAACCTGTTGCTTATTAATAAATAAAGAGATATAAACTGATGATGAATAACAATGAAATCGTTATCAAAGGCGACAGAATGCATAATTTGAAGAATATTTCTATGCGAATACCTAAACACAAAGTGGTTGTTTTTACCGGTGTCAGCGGTTCGGGAAAATCCTCGCTTGTTTTTGACACAATTTACACTGAAGCGCATCGCCAGCTTATTGAAACGTTTTCGACTTTCGCGCGCAGCAGGATGATAAAACTTGCCTGGCCTGATATAGATGAAATACAGAATATTTCAACAGCTATTATTATTGATCAGAAACGGCTCGGCTCGAATCTGCGCAGCACAGTAGGCACGGCAACTGAGATAAACACATATCTGCGATTGCTTTATTCAAGATGCGGAGATCCTTTTATAGGTCCATCGTATCTGTTCGGATTTAATCATCCCGAAGGAATGTGTCCGACATGCAACGGTCTTGGCAAAAAAATTGAGGCGAATTTGGAACTGCTTATTAATTGGAATAAATCCATTCGTGAAGGCACTGTTAATCATCCCGACTATAAGGTCGGCGGCTGGAATTGGCGGGAAATGGCGGCTTTTAGGCTTTTTGATGTTGATAAAAAAATTTCCGATTTTACAAAAGAAGAACTTAACGATTTTTTGTACGCGAAATCCATTCCGGTTGAAAAAAATCACGGAGCAGGCACATATACAAAGAACTACGAAGGTATAGTAAGAAAGCTTGAACGTTTGCATCTTGATAAGGCGGAAGATAATCTTTCCGCTGCCAGAAAATACGCTTACGAAAAATTTTTTGTTTATACTGATTGTCATGCCTGCCATGGCACACGTTTAAATGAACTGGCATGTTCTGTAAAGATTAACAACAAAAATATCGCAGAACTTCAGAATATGGAATTGACTGATCTTGATGAATTTTTGACAACTATCAGCGGCGATATTACCCGGCCCATGGTGATGAAGATAAGACAGATACTTTCTCATTTAATTGAAATCGGTGTCGGCTATTTATCTCTTAGTCGGACAGTAGGCACTCTCTCAGGAGGGGAAAGTCAGCGCGTTAAAATGGCGCGGCAGCTCGATTGTAATATATTATGGACGAACCTTCCATAGGGCTGCATTCAAAAGATACTTATAAATTGATACAAATGCTTTTCAGATTGAAGGAAAAAGGGAACTGCGTGCTGGTTGTTGAGCATGATCCGGATATTATTAAGTCCGCGGAATGGATCGTGGATATCGGACCTCATGCCGGAGTCCATGGCGGGGAACTTATCTTTAACGGTCATTATAATGGTTTGATTGAAACAAACAGCATTACTGGAAAGTATTTAAGCAGGACTGACAAACCGGTAAGCGGGAGAAAAACATCAGATAAATTTATTGAGTTAAATAATGTCAGCGTAAACAATTTAAAAAATATTTCCGTTAAGATACCGGAAAAAGTTCTTACCTGTATTACAGGTGTGGCTGGTCCCGGCAAAAGCAGTTTAATCAATGGATTTTTTATTAAGAAATTTCCTGACGCGATTGTAATTGATCAGGATATGATAAACGGAAACGTGCGTTCCAATCCCGCGACATATCTCGGCGTATTTGATATTATAAGAAAGGAATTCGGGGTTGCTACTACCTCGGATTCGGCACTGTTCAGTTTTAATTCGAAGGGCGCGTGTCCCAAGTGCAAAGGTAAAGGATTTATCAATCTGGAAATGAATTTTCTTGATGAAATACGGATAACTTGCGATGAATGCGAAGGGAAAAAATACATTGATTCCGTCTTAAAACTAAAATATCAGGATAAAAATATTTATGATATACTGAATATGACTGTGGATCAGGCATCGGAATTTTTTAATCTTCCCGAGATAAAACGCAGGTTGAAGATATTATCCGATATGGGACTTGGATATTTGGAAATAGGTCAGCCGCTTTCAACTCTTTCGGGCGGCGAGGCGCAGCGCATTAAACTTGCTTCGGAATTGCATAAAAAAGGAAACATATATGTGACGGACGAACCTACAACCGGTCTTCATCTCGCGGATATAGAAAAACTGCTGTTAATGATTAAACGACTTGTTGAAAACGATAACACCGTTGTTATAATCGAACACAATATGGAAATAATCCGCAATGCGGACTGGATAATTGACCTCGGCCCTGAGGGCGGCGGCGTCGGCGGGGAAGTTTTATTTGAAGGTACGCCTGAAGATATAATCAAATGCGAACGGAGGTATACTGGTAAATATCTGAAAAAATACTTATATCAGCAGGTGTGAAAATTTTCTTCTTTGCCGTAGGTATGCTTGACGTGGAATAATCTTTAATATGAATTAAGGTTATATTTGTCGTGAAATCACTCTTATTGATCCGTCGATTTTTTTTATCCGTTGAAATATCTTCAAATATATGTAAAATTAATATATCTTTACTGGAAAAAAGGAAAAGATTTTATGCCGAAACTTATTGAATCAAATGTGAAAAGCACACTGTTTAAAATGGCCGTCCCTATGCTTGCCGGTACCATTGTTATGAATACATATAATTTTGTGGATACATGGTTCGTGTCAAAATTGGGTACTATACCGCTCGCTGCTATGGGTTTTACTTTTCCGGTGGTGATGTTGTTTACTTTTGTGGCAAGCGGAATAGGCATTGGTATTACAACATTGACCTCTCATGCTATAGGCCGCGCCGATAAAAAAGACGCATCCCGCATAGTTACGCATGGAATTATTTTGGTAATTCTTCTTTCATTGCTATTGTCTTTTTTCGGGTATTTGAGTATAAATACCATTTTCCGTTTTCTTGGCGCAGACGAAAGCACATTGCCTCTGGTCAAGGGATATATGAAAATATGGTATATGGGAGCCGTGTTTATGGCCTTTCCTATGATGGGTAAAGGCATTCTTATTGCAATGGGGGATTCAAAGTTTGCCAGTTTGTTTATGGTTGCCGGCGCGTTAACCAATTGCATATTGGATCCAATAATGATTTTTGGATTGTTCGGTTTTCCTGCGTTAGGTATTTGGGGCGCTGCTCTTGCAACAGTTATTGCTCAGGCAGTATCATCTATCTGGCTTTTGTATTTATTGTCGGTAAAACATCATTTATTAAGTTTTAAACGCCCTGAAATACCATTGTTTGTCAAATCCGTTAAACGCATTATGGAGTTTGCCATACCTGGCAGTATAAGTATGATGCTTATGCCGATTTCAGCGGCAGTTATTACCACTCTTATAAGCAAGTACGGGAATGTGGCTGTCGCAGCTGTAAGCGCAGCAGGCAGGATTGAAATGTTCGCATTTATCATTCCTATGGCGCTTGGAATGTCTTTGGTTCCGTTTGTAAGCCAAAATTTCGGCGCAGGCAGGTTGGACCGCATTAAAGAAGCCCAAATTTATTCCATCAGGTTTGCCTTTTTTTACGGAATATTTACAGCAGTTTTATTTTCAGTGGCAGCTCCGTTTTTTGCCGGAATATTTACAAAAGATAAAGAGGTTGCCAGAATATTTATACTTTATGTCCGCACGATTTCTTTTGGTTATGGTATGATGGAGATACATCGCTACTGCGGGTTTTTCCTTACCGGGATACATAAACCTGTGTCAGCAACGATTCTTAATGCGGTAAGGGTGCTGGTATTTCTTATACCGCTTTCGTTTTTAGGAAGCAGTTATCTCGGAATAAGAGGTATTTTTTCCGGCAGATTGATAAGCGATATAATGTCGGGAATCCTTGCGATATTTTTTGTTACTTGGACGCTTAAAATGAAGCAGCCTCTAATGCAGAAAGTTTTTTTTAAAGTTGAAATACCTGTAAAATAAAGCGTTCTCTTTTGATGTGTATTTCAAAGTAAAATACCCGTATTGTGAGAGATAAATTTAAATCAAAATAATAGGAAAAAACAATGATACAGGAATCCGTAAAAGTTCATGATAAGTATCAGTTCGAAATAAAACTCGGTTATAAAGTGTTTGAAAGCGAGCAGGATACACAATATAATATAGAAATATATTTTTTCTTCCCAGGCAGCTTGGATATCAACAGCCACACATACACGAAGCAAGATTTTTATAAAGACCTTCGCACATACATCCGTTTTAAAACTCCGAGCGTAATTCTAAGACATTTTATGGATAAAGACAGCCCTTTTGAAAAGTTAAAATCCTGTTGCGAAAGATTGTTAAAAGAACCTGAGTCCCCCGCTATCTGTAAGGAGTATATACACAAAATCAAAATGTTCTGCTGTATTCTAAAAAGTGCTTTGAGAGATCATGTCAAGTTTGTCGCGTTATCGGAATCGCCTGACAGCATTAAAATATTGATAAACGAATATTTGTCAAATCTTCAAAAGATCAGAGATGGCTTCAGATCATTATACGGATTAATGGCTATGCCTAATATGCCGGTGCAAGCGCGCTCTTATTTTTTATTCAGCGACGAATATATAAGTCACAGAATAGAACAGTATTCTTTTAGCTTACTTAGGATATTGAAAAAAAATACGGCGGAAGAAGACATTAAATATACGAAACAGATTTATGATCTGATAGAAGAGGAATTCAAATACAGAGAAAAAAACAAGTTTCCGTCCATTCCGCGGGAAACCGGAGATAACGAAGAGGTTGTTTTCAGGAAAAGCGTTTTAAAAAGGTTTATAGGCAGTATTTTATTTTTAAAAACCAGATCCGAAAAAGAAGGTTTTCTTCTGGAACAGATTTTATTTGGTGTGGCCGCCGGTCTTTCTATGATGTTTGCTACCGCAGTGGCGTTCTTTTCGCAAAGTAAATTCGGGTCAATAAGTTTGCCGGTATTTATTGTACTTATAGTAAGTTATATCTTTAAAGACAGGATAAAAGAGTTGCTCAGGATGTATTTCGCAAAAAATTTGCAGAAAGTATTTTTTGACCATAAAATAATTCTTTATACTGCTGAAAGAGAAAAAATAGGATTGGTAAAAGAAGTATTTTATTTCATCAAAGAAAAAAACATTCCTAAGGAAATAATGCGTATGCGTGACAGGGATCACATAACGGAAATCGAAAACGGGCTGTGGGGGGAGAAAATCGCTGTTTATATAGAGCAGGTACGGTTGTCCGCAAAAAAGTTAAAAAATATATTTAAGGATTACAGCATCGACAGCATTAATGATATTATGAGATTTGATATCTCCAAGTTTTTGAGCAAGATGGATAACCCCCAAAAAGCGGTATTCTTATTTCACAGGAACGAGTTTAAAAAAATATATGCAGACAGAGTGTATCATATCAATATGATAATAAAATATCAGATGAAAAATAATATGCTGTACAAGAAATTCAGAATTGTATTGAATAGAGACGGGATAAAGAGGATAGAAGAGACGCTGTCTGAAATGGAAAAATTTTGATGATTCAAGAATCGCATTTTTTGAATACTCTTTCTTTTGACTTTGATATATTTTATTTGTATAATTAATTATATATTAGAAACATCGTATCCGGTGATTTTCGTGCTTCTGCCGGAACTGAAGAGAATTTTATTATGTTTAATTTTCCTGGCAGTAATCTGTACATAGGAACGATGGCTGAATTGCTAGTTACTAACGAAACCGAATGGGCATTCGTTCATGCCACACAAACGTTTCACTATCAGTATTTTGGCTGGGACAATAAACTTAAAAAACCGAACAAATACCATTCCTATTATATAGTTTACGAACATAACAATCATATTTCTTTAAATTGGATTTTCGGCGATGCCTTCCTTTATACATGGAGCGGGCCAGACACTTTTATAAAAATACTGGATTTTATCGATAAATGGATACAGGAGAAAAAAATATTTATTCATTCCGACAAGGGCAAATCCAGAGCCCCTACGATAGCATTGCTTTATTTGGCCAAACGCGCGAAGCGGCTTTCAAATGAATCTTTTAATCGCGCCTACGATGAATTTATCAATTATTATCCGGAATATTTTCCCGGCGGCATAGGCGAATATGTCGGTAAAAAATGGTATGAGATATATTAATCATATTTCGCGATAAATCGTTTATGGTAAACGAATTCCCATTCTTTTGTCCGGTTAAGCGTTCCCAATTTGTCAAACATTAAGTTTTTATGTTAAAATATCATCTTGCAGTATTCATTTCGTCATTTTTGTTGTTTCAAATAGAAATAATTTTCGGAAGAATAATGCTGCCTATATACGGCGATTTTTATTGACCGCAATTATCTTTTATGTTATAATTGTAATTTAAATATTAAGTAATTGATTTAGTATAGAACGTTATTGACTTTTGAAAGGAGTTTTATGTATTTTCTTATATATTTGATTCTTACTCTTGCCGGTTTAGGAGGCATAGTTTACGCGTTTTTTATGATGCAAGAACATCCCATGGAAATAAAACTTGGTTTAATAGTGCTTATTTCTATAATCGAGGCAGTATCATTAAGAAAAATACGGAAAAATTCCCGCGGTTTTTTTAAGAAGATGATTGAAGAAACCATTGAATGGTCGGATACTCTGATATGGTCGGGTATTGCCGCATTTTTTATAATGTATTTTTTTGTTCAGGCGTATAAAATTCCTTCCGGCTCTATGAGAAATACTTTTTTAGAGGGCGATCATCTGTTCGTCAATAAATTTATTTACGGAACGCGGCTGATTTATCCGTCATTTTCCGACGGCCCGCGCTTAAAGATGAAAAGGGTACTCACTTTCAAAAAGCCGAAGAGAGGGGATATTGTTGTTTTTCGCGCTCCGAATGTCGCTCTTGAGCCGTATGAAGTGGAAACAGGCGTAAAAAGAGATTTTGTGAAAAGATGCATAGGTCTTCCTGGGGATAAAATAGAAATAGTAAGAAAAAAATTGTTTATTAACGATGAATTTCAGGAAGAATCTTATGTAATAATATCAGATGTTTACAATTCCAATATACCGCAAAGAGATAATTTCGGTCCTTACATAGTGCCCGATGGCAGTTATTTCGTAATGGGAGACAACAGGGATAATAGCAAGGATTCCAGATTCTGGGGCGCGCTTCCGGAAAAATATGTCAAGGGCAAACCGCTCTTCATCTATTGGCCTCCCAAAAGGATAAGAGTCGCGAAATAAGCATGGTCAATAAGTATAATAATTTTATGGTTTGCGCGTAGAATTTTAAATATTTTTTTTAGGAGAATGTATGTTTAATAATTGGATAACTTGGGCTGTAATAGCAATGGTGTTAGTGATAGCGGAAATTATTTCTCCCACTGTGTTTTTTTTCGCGTGTCTGGGATTGGGTTCCATTGTAGCTTCTGTATCCACTTTGTTTGGAATTTACTGGCTGCCGTGGGTGACTTTTATTGTGTTTTCATTTATTTTCGTCATCATTTCCAGACCTCTTTCATTGAGGCTTACGAAAGCGACTTCCAGACCTGCGAATATTGACGCATTGATAAATAAGAAGGCGTATGTGCTGGAGGATATTCTTTTGCAGAAATACGGCAGGGTAAAGGTTGAAGGAGAAGAATGGCTTGCCGAATCCGACGAAGAAATAGAAAAAGGGCAGGCAGTTATAATAGTTTCCATAGAAGGTGTAAAACTTAAAGTAAAAAAATCCAAATAATGCGGTTTTTGGATAAATTTATGGGAGGTGTGTTATGAATCAGTTTCCTGTGGGGCTTTTGATTCTTGTAGTAATATTTCTTTTTATTTTTGCGAAGATGGCTCTTAGAATTATAAGGCCGTATGAGAAAGGATTGGTTGAATTTCTTGGAAAATTCAACAGAACAGTAGATTCAGGGTTGGCTTTTCTTGTTCCGATATTTGAAACAATAAGGAAAGTGGATATGCGCGAACAGGTCCTTGACGTGCCTCCTCAGGACGTGATAACAAAGGACAATGTCGCGGTAACTGTGGATGCAATTATCTATTTTAAGATAACAGATCCATTCAAGGTAGTGTACAATGTCGTGAATTTCATTCAGGCAGCGATTAATCTTGCGCAGACGAATCTGAGAAATGTTATAGGAGAATTGACTCTTGACGATACCCTTACTTCGCGTGAAAAGATAAACAGCCAGTTGCGGTTGGTTTTAGATGAAGCTACAGACACATGGGGCGTGAAAGTTACGCGCGTGGAATTGCGGAAAATCGATCCTCCAGCGGACATTACCCAGGCTATGTCCAAACAGATGAAAGCAGAAAGAGAAAAGCGCGCGAATATTCTTGAAGCTGAGGGATTCAGGCAGGCTGCAATTTTAAAGGCGGAAGGCTCCAAACTTTCAGCGATACTTGAAGCTGAAGGCAAAGCTGAAGCGATAAAGAGAGTTTCTGACGCGGAAAAATATCAGATAGAGATTGTTTATAACGCGATTCATTCCGGCAAACCTACCAATGATTTGATAGCAATAAAATATCTTGAAACTCTTGAAAAGGTTGCGTCGGGAAATGCCACAAAGATATTCCTGCCTCTTGAATCTACTGGAGTGCTTGGTTCCATAGCAGGGATTTCCGAACTTTTCAAGGAAAAAAACGAAAACAAGAAAGAAGAAAAGAAATAAATCGGAATGGTTCATTGTAATACTGATAGACGGATTTCCTTTAGCGGCTTGCCGCCTCGCGGATGTTCCGCAGGAATATATGTTCATATACCTTTTTGCCGGAAGAAATGCGGATATTGCGATTTCGTGAGTTTCCCGATTGATAAAATTTCTTCTTATAGTCCGGAAAGGTATGTTGATTCTTTGATAAAGGAATTTTCATCACGCCTTCCGGCCGCAGCGCCGGATATGCCGGTTACAATATATGTGGGTGGAGGAACTCCGTCTGTGATTAGCAGTAGATTGCTTTTCAAAATTCTTTTTGAGTTGAAACACAGCAAGTTTGCCGGAAAAAGTGCCGTTAAAGAATTTACAGTTGAATTAAATCCGGAATCCGTTTCAAAGGACAAACTCGGCGTATTGAAGGAATGCGGGGTTGACAGGTTGAGTTTCGGCGCCCAGTCGTTGGACGACCGTATTTTGAATATTCTCGGCAGAGTTCATAATGTCCGAGATTTTTTAAGAGCGTACCGCCTCGCCCGCGAAACCGGTTTTCAAAATATAAACATTGATTTGATATTTGGAATACCCGGGCAATCGCTCGATGATTTTAAAGATACTCTTAACAAGGCGATTTCTCTTTCTCCGGAACATATTTCAGCGTATTCGCTTAGCATTGAAACCGGCACTGAATTTTATTTGCGCGGTATGGAAAAAGATGAAGAAACTGATGCCGCGATGTATGAGTATGTTATTAAATTTCTGAAAGATAACGGTTACTCGCATTATGAAATATCCAATTTCTCCAAACCCGGTTTTGAATGCGCGCATAATGTTAATTATTGGCTGAATGGAGAATATTTCGGTTTTGGATTGAGCGCAGCGTCTCACCTGTCCGGAGTAAGGCGCGAGAATACCGGAATATTTTCGGATTATATAAAAGGCATATATGAAAATTCCGAAGAGAATCTTTCTCCAGAAAAGAAAATAGCGGAAACTATAATACTCGGTTTGCGGATGACTGATGGAGTCCGGTTATCTAGGGAAGTAAAGAAAATATATAAGCATAATATAATGTCTCTTGTCCGGCAGGGGCTTCTCAAAACAAGCGGAGATTATGTGAAACTTTCGGATAAAGGCATAATATTTGCGGATACTGTATTCAGGGAGTTTTTATGAGCAATATGAAAGATACGGCAATAATAATGCCTGTGTTTAATGAAGTTAAAACATTAGAAAAAGTTTTGGCAAAAGTTCTTACTCTTGAGCCTCGCGAGATTATAATAGTGGACGACGGTTCTACCGACGGGACGAGAGACCTTCTTAAGGGAATCAATGACACGAGGTGCAAGATAGTGTTCCATTCAGAGAACAAAGGAAAGGGCGCAGCTATAATAACTGCCATGCAGTATGTTTCAGCGCCTATAGTAACAATTCAAGACGCGGATCTGGAATATAATCCCGATGAATTGAAAGATTTGGCAGCTCCGATTATGCAAAATAAAGCAGAGGTTGTTTACGGTTCAAGATTCCTTAAACCTGCGATGAAGAATATTTACATAAGGTACCGTCTCGGCAACTGGTTTTTAAGCAAATTGATTAGTGTCCTTTTTAGAACGGAGATAACGGATTCCTATACATGTTACAAGGTTTTCAAGACGAGTGTGCTTAAAGAATTGGACCTTAAATCCAGACGATTTGAAATTGAAGCTGAGTTTACTGTAAAGATTCTTAAGAAAGGCATTAAGATTCTTGAGATTCCTATTGACTATAATCCCAGAAGATTGGAAGAGGGAAAAAAGATAGGTTGGCTTGACGGGATCAAAGGAATAATAACAATTTTTAAATATTCTTTATGAGAAAGAATAAAAAAAAAGAGACAGCCATTTTACCGCAGAAACAAGGTATTTCCACATATTTACCTTTGCCTGTATTATGGTTATTGACCATTGTATGGGGATTTGTTATTTTCAAGAATTACTATCCCGCATTCCGGCCTTCATTGGATAATATAGGCAGTATGTTTTCTCCGGACCAATATGTTGAAATATTTAATTTATCCAACCTTGTAGTTCTCAATCATTTATTGAATATAATTCTCGCTGCGTTTTTTTTCTTTTCATGTTTTTCATTGGGACGTCTTATAACGCAATATTTTCGGCCTGTTTGGCACAGCGGTTTTGAAGAGATGGTTTTCTGCGCAGGCATTGGAATGTGCGGCGTGTCTTTGTTGATATTTTTGCTCGGTGTTTTTTCGGCATTATATAAATCGACGGTTTTATTTTCGCTTGTCATTGTTGCCGCGCTCGGTTTTTGGGATATAAAAAAACACCGGATTGCCGGTACCCCATGCCCGGAAAAACTGCCTTCTTTGTTTTTTCTGGCAAAATATCTTCTTCTATTCGCTTTGATTGCCGGACTTTTTGCCGCGCTCGGTCCGGAGATTTTTTATGATTCTCTTGTTTATCACCTTGCAGCGCCTAATTATTATAAAATAATGCATGGAATTAAGGAAATGCCTTATGTCCTTTATTCCAATCTTCCGCTCGCGCACGGCATGCTGTTTACTGCCGGTCTCTTTTTGAGAAACGAAGTGGTTGCAAAACTTATAAATTACTGCGCTTGCGTTTTAGTTTGTGTTTCAATGGTATCTTTTTCGCTTAAATATTTCGGGTCAATGATTCAGGGCATACTGGCATCTTTGATTTTTTACGCGACTACACATGTGATGTTAAGTTCCGGCGCTTGCGGCACAGAAACGATTCTCACTCTTTTCGCATTTCTTTCTTTTTATGCGTTGGTGAATTATCTCGAAGACGGAAAACTTTTTTTTCTGTATATTTCCGGAGTTTTATCGGGATTTGCCATGGCTGTAAAATACACCGGTATATTTGTTGCCGTAGGAGTTGTTATAGCTTATCTGGTTTCAAAGAAGAAAGTTACTTTAAAAAATATTTTGCTGTGGGGTATTATTGCTTCTATCCCGGTGATGCCGTGGCTTATAAAGAATTATATTTATAAAAATAATCCTGTGTATCCGTTTATGTCTTCAGTGTTTAAACCCGATAATATGACAGATCCAGCAAAGGTCAAGGGATTTATCTCTGAAACCAAACAGTACAGTTTTTCCGGTTTCTGGGAATGGGCGAAACATCCGTGGCTTATAACTATGGGCAGGATACCGAATTCCGAGAATTTCTCTCCGCTTTTTCTTTTTATTATTCCTTTTGTTTTATTAATTAAGGCGCCGCGCAATGTAATAAGATTGGGGATTGTTTACTGTTTTGTTGTATGGCTGACTTGGTCTTTAACAACCACAATGATAAGATTTATTATGCCCGCCTTGCCTGTAGCCGCGCTGCTGATAGCATATTTTATTTTCGGTTTTTCCGACAAAAACTATAAGAATCTATTGTCTATAATCGCTATATTTTTTTCCGCTGTCAATATCTATTGGGGATGCTGGATGTTTTATGTGCAAGGCGGCTGGAAGGTTGCTGCGGGTTCTGAAAAAAAAGAGGAGTTTTTAAGCAATACTCACCCGTCGTATCCTTACGGCTATTTTGCCGGTATAGATTATATAAATAAAAATTTACCCGCCGGCGCCGGAGTGCTTTTTGCCGGTGAAAGCAGAAGTTTTTATCTGGAGAGAATGCCTGTGGTTTCCTCTGTATTTGATTTAACTCCTTTGGTTGAGATTTCCGCGTTGTCGGGCAATGCGGATGAAATTTATAAAAATCTGAGACGCATGGGGATTACTCACATATTTTTAAATCTGGGCGAGGCTGTCCGGCTGCATAGAAGTTACAGGATGTTTTATTTTGATGAAAAATCAGCGTCTAAATTTCGGGATTTTTGGGACAAGTATGTGGTGGAGGTGTTTCATAGAGACGAAACAAGAAGCGGGACATTTTTAAACCGTGTGGTCGTGTATAAAATACTTGAAGAGAAAGAAGCGTCAATGCCGCATGATTCCCCTGAAAATTTTATTTTGAGATATGTTGTCCAATCCGCTCTGGGAAAATAAAAAAAACGGTTTATCAAGAAAACTCCCTGTTGCCTCAAATAAAAATCTAAACGAAAGTAGTATTGGATGCCTGATTATAATTATACAAAAGAAAGGGTTCTTTCTTAAATATTGTGGAAAAACAGCATGATTTATAGACGGTAAAAAGCATAAAAATGAACAGCGCATTGATTATCAGTAAAAAAGTCAATGAAACATCCGAACTTTGTTGCCTTTATCGTAGGATCTATTCCGTCGTTTTACATTCTCAACAAGCACGGTCATGGAGCGGGCAGATAAAGTAATATTGAATTAAAATACACTTATTATTCCACAATATTTCCACATTAATTAAGAAAGAACCTAATAATGCTTGTCGGAATAGTAGTGAACAATGCCATAGTTTTTATAGATTATACCATACAGCAGAAAAATAAAGGTGTTAAAGTATATGATGCGCTTCTTGAATCCGGGCGTGTGCGGTTACGTCCTATTTTGATGTCATCTATGACTACCGTGTTTGGTATGATTCCTGTGGTGTTTTCCACAGGTAAGGGTTCCGAAACATGGGTATCTTTGGGATTAACTTTGGCAGGCGGACTTACAGTTTCTATGGTAATTACTCTTATAATTGTTCCTGTGATTTATTCGTTGTTTGAAGATAAAGCAGTTTCTTAAATTGATGTTGTTGAAAAAAACGCAGTTCCGATGACTTAAATAGGATGAAGGGCCCCGTTGTTTACAGAGTGCCACAACAATAACTTCTTTAAAGTGTTTGTATTAATAAAATAAAATTATTTGTTAATTTTTTGGTAAACCTCAGCGGCTTGCGAAGTGTCTATATAGAAATGTTAATGCCTTTTATTTTGAAATTTATGCGTTTTGGCAAAGGAGAAAACCTGTTTGATAATATTATGAAAATATTAATACTTTTACTTTTTTTTATTTTTTCAATTGGGTTGCCTGTTAGCGGTGTTCCAAATCAAAAAAATCCTTCTGAAACAGTTTCATCAGCGCTTCAATGGACAGACATACTTGCCGCAGCCAAACAGAATAATTCCACTCTTATTAAAACAAAAAAATCTCTTGAGATTGCGAACAACAATTATTACGCGGCAATATCAAATTTTCTACCGCAGATAACTGCGTCTGCCTCCGCAGGCAGGTCGGGATCTGATTCCTCGTCTGCGTCAAATGATTATTCTTACGGTATTTCCGGCAGGCTTTCTTTATTTTCCGGGTTCAGTGATTACAGCGTTTTAAAGATTAAAAATATTGAACTGAAAATCGCCAAAACTGAGTACGACAGAGTTTTATCGGATATGATTTATAATCTTAAAAGATATTTTGACGATTTGTTGTGGGCGCAGGAAATGGTTCGTTTGTCTGAACAAATTTTAAACAGAAGAATTGAAAATTATAATCTTGTGAGTTTGAAATACGAAGCCGGAAGGGAAGACAAAGGTTCGCTTTTGCGGCTTGATGCTGATAAATATCAGGCGGAAACAGATCTTTTTCAAGCAAGAAGAAGGGTGTTGAGTTCTTCAGCTCAACTTTCCAAAGAAATAGGGAAGAATGATTTTACTGTTTTAATCGTTACAGGCAGTTTAACTGTTGAAAAAAATTCCGCGTTGATAGAAACCGATTATGTGAAGCGAAAGGAATTGTTTTTTGGCAGATTGCTGAATGAAATTCCTGAATATATTAATGCCGAATATTCCTTGAAAAAGGCGGTTTTAAGTGTGAAATCCGCGAAAAGTGAATTTTATCCGTCTCTGACTTTATCCGCCGGAGATTCCAAAAGAGGAGATCATTGGGCGCCTTCAAATAATAGTTGGAATATCGGATTAAGTTTGTCATATCCTCTTTTTGCCGGCGGAAAGAATAAAAGAAATGTCAATACCGCAGGATTAAATAGGGAAATAGCAGAGGAATCTCTGCGCGAAATGAGGAGTATGTTATTTGTTAAATATGAAACAGCAGCCAATGATTTGTCGAACAGTTTGGAAAATTTAAAGGTAAGGGAAAAATATCTTTTTGCATCTGAAGAACAATCCCGGGTTACCACAACAAAATATATCAACGGACTTGCCACATATCAGGATTGGTATTCCGTGGAGAACGATTTGATAAATGCTCAAAAAAGCCTGCTTAACGCGCACAAAGAATATCTATTATCTGAGGAATATCTAAAAAATATTTTGGGATATTCCGAATAACACGCATATTTTAGATATTATTAAGTTGAAGAATGTGAAAAAAGTATTTTTTGTCATTATGAATGAGCGTAGCGAAGTGAATAATCTCGTTGCTGATTTAAGATAACATTTTAATGTAGAAATTATTATTTTGGTGAATATATCCGGAGGAATAAATGAAACGAATTGTTGTTATTTTATGCGCTGTTTTTATAGTGGGTATTTTTGCGGTATTTATTTTTAAAAAATCCGCTTCGAAAAAAAGTGTTGAACCTATGACAGCAATAACTGCCGAACGGGGCGATATATCACTTGAATTCCGGGTTACAGGTTCCGTGGAGCCGCGCAATCGCCTTGAAATAAAGCCGCAAGTGTCCGGCCGGCTTGAAGAAGTGCTGGTTAACGAAGGGGATAATGTAAAAAAGGGAGATATATTGGCATGGATGAGTTCCACTGAACGCACATCTCTTTTGGATGCTGCTGTCTCTTTCAGCGCTGAAGAGCAAAAAAAATGGGCAGAGGTTTATAAACCTACTCCCATTATGGCGCCGCTCGACGGGTTTATCATACTTAGGGATAAGGAACCTGGGCAAACGGTGTCTGTGAGCGATGTTATTTTAGTAATGGCGGATAAACTTATAATCAAGGCAAATGTTGATGAAACGGACTTGCGTTATATGCGTGTAGGTCTTAAAGTAAAAGTATATTTGGATGCGTATCCTGACGAATATTTTCCAGCAAGGGTTGAGCATATAGCATATGAATCAAAAGTTATAAATAATGTTACAGTATATGAAGTTAAAATCGAGCCTCTTGTTGTTCCAGCGAATTTCAGAGCCGGTATGACTGCCACTGTAGAGGCCCCTTCTGAAAAGAAGGAGGATGTTTTGCTTCTTCCTGTGTCTGCTGTTACGGAAAAAAGCGACGGATATTATGTAACGCTTAAAGCCGGCGAAAAAATGATTCAAAAGAAGGTGGTTATAGGCATATCAAGCGGCAGAAAGATGGAAATAGTTTCCGGTATAACGGAAGATGACGAAGTTATGGTTGCCCAGCGCAGTTTAAGTAAAGATGTTGTGTCAGGCAGAGGGCAAAGGGGGATGAGGAGCCCCAGCAGTATGTTCGGCATAGGAAGCAAGAAAAGTTCCTCTAAATCAAAATGAGTATAATAAAACTTGTAAACATAAAAAAAACATATTATCTTGAGAAGATGGAACTTCCTGTCCTGCATGGTGTATCTCTTGAGATTAAAGAAGGCGAGTTTATTGCCATAATGGGACCGTCCGGCAGCGGAAAATCCACATTGCTGCACATACTCGGCTTGCTTGATACTCCGACAAGCGGAGAATATTATCTTGTTTCGAACGAAGTTTCAAAACTGTCCGATGACGCTCTTGCAGGAATGCGAAATAAATTTCTGGGATTTATTTTTCAAAGTTTTAATCTTTTGCCTAGAATGAATGCCATTGAAAATGTTCTTATGCCCATAGTTTATTCAGATAACGGGAAACAGGTGCATGAAGCCGCTATGTTTAAGAAACGAGCGGAAAGTCTGCTCGACAAAGTGGGACTTGGCGATAGAAAGCATCATAATCCCAATGAATTATCAGGAGGACAACAGCAAAGAGTGGCAATAGCAAGGTCCTTGATAAATAATCCTGTTTTGATACTTGCTGATGAACCAACAGGTAATCTTGATAGCAAATCAGCTCTTGAAATAATAGATGTTTTAAAGGATTTGAATTCCGTAGGTATAACCATTGTGATGGTTACCCATGAACCAGATCTTGCTACCGCTGCAAAAAGAATCATACGATTACAGGATGGCTTGATTGTTTCAGATGAAGTGACTGATTCCAGTCTCAAAGCAGGTGTAGTAGAAAATATTTCCTCTCTTAACGGTATAGGAAAGCATAAGGTTATTAGGTTTAACAGATTTTCCAATTACTTTTTTCAGGCTATGAGATCCCTTTTGCATAACAAAACCAGATCACTTCTGTCGATACTCGGAGTTCTTATAGGTGTTACAGGTCTTATTGCAATGCTTGCCTTGGGACGGGGCGCGCAGGATGCCACAAAACAGCAGATGTCTTCGTTAGGTTCCAATTTGTTGCATGTTTCTCCAGGTTCGCGGGCAATGGGTGGTATAGCTCTTGAATCAGGCGCAGTAACACGTTTTACTCTTGAAGACGCTCAGGCAGTCAAACAAAATATTCGCGGTGTCGAAAAGGTATGTCCTTATGCCTCAGGCCGCGGTCAGGTGGTTTATAAATCAAAAAACTGGAACACGAGAATAGAAGGCGTAACCATTGATTTTCAAAGTATAAAAAATTCTTTTCCGTATCTCGGTAGATTTTTTACAGAACAGGAAACTCATGCCCGCGCCAAGGTGGCTGTAATAGGTCAGGCTGTGGCAAAGGAATTATTCGGGGATTCTCCTAATATGGGTGTGGGAGAGTTTATCAAAATCAAGCGCATAGATTTTCAGGTTATTGGGATATTGCCTTTTAAAGGCACAAGCGGCTGGCGCAATGAAGACGATAAAATTGTGGTTCCTATTAATACCGCTATGTACCGTTTGCATGGAAAGCAATATATAGATGATATGGACGTACAAGTGTCAGACGCGGATATGATGGATGAAGCCAGCGAGAATATCAAAAAACTCCTTCTCAGATTACATCGTCTTCCGTCTCATAAAACTGATTCCATAGACATACGCAATATGGCGGAAATTCAGGAAACTATGGCTGCCACTATGAAAACATTCGCGTATCTTCTCGGATCAGTTGCTTTTATAAGTTTGCTCGTCGGCGGCATTGGGATTATGAATATCATGCTTGTGTCAGTTACTGAAAGAACCAAAGAAATCGGGCTTCGCAAATCAATAGGCGCAAATAACAAAGACATATTGTTCCAGTTTATGATTGAATCTGTGGTAATTTGCGTAATGGGAGGATTTATAGGCATTCTTCTTGGTTCGGGAATTTCCATTGCGCTTGCTGCTTTTGCCGGCTGGCAGACAAAAGTAACATTTTCGTCTATATTGCTGGCTTTTACTTTTTCAGCTGTAGTAGGATTCGTTTTTGGCACCTGGCCCGCGAAAAAGGCATCGCAGTTAAATCCTATAGAAGCGCTTAGATATGAATAAATTGTATTTTCTTCTTTTCTTGTCGATTTTTTCCGCTATTTATTTAGGGATACATTATTATGTATATTACAGAATAGCAACCGGTTTAATCTTGTCATCCCAGTCGCGCCTATATATCAGGGCGCTTTTTCTTTTTGGCGCTTTTTCTTTTCTCGCCGGAGAATTTTTAACCCGTCAAGCGGATTTCCGTTTTATACGGATTTTTGCGTATCTTGGAGCTGTGTGGATGGGGATTATTTCCATAGCACTTACCGTGCTGGTGTTTTCGGATTTGCTGCGCGTATTTTTTAAATCCGATAAATTTAATTTCTACGCGGTTGTTGTTTCTCTTATTATAGTTGTTGTTTTGTCTATCTATTCCGTTATTAATGTTTTAACAGGGCCTTCAATCAAGCATATAGAAATTAAAACAAATAAATTGCCAGATAATACCGGCGAATTTTCCATTGTTCACTTATCAGATTTGCATATATACTTTATGAATTCCGATAAATTGCTCAAAAAAATAGTGAATAAGACAAATGAACTTAATCCAGATGTTGTGGTTATTACAGGAGATTTAATAGACGCAGATATCTGTCATTTGAAGGAATCATGCAGGGTTCTAAACAGCATAAAATCCAAATACGGAGTATTCGCAGTAACAGGCAATCATGAATATTACGCAGGTTTTGAAATATTTATGAAAATAGCTGAAGAATCCGGCATAAAAGTACTTTGTAACGACAGTGTGTCCATCCAGGGGATAGAACTTGCCGGGATTAACGACCCTGCTGCAACAGGAGTTCCCGAATCAGGACTTAATTTGAAAAAGGCTTTAAGTATGTGCGATTTTAAAAAACCCGTGATACTTCTTTCTCATCAGCCGGATATTTTTGACGCAGCTCGCGCAGAGGGAGTGGATTTGCAGTTGTCTGGTCATACTCATGCCGGCCAGATTCCTCCAATGGATATAATAGTGCGTTTTTATTTCAAATATCCGCATGGATTGTATAGAAAAGGCAATGCGTATCTTTATACAAGCGCAGGTACCGGAATATGGGGCCCGCCAATGCGTACGACTTCAAGAAGTGAGATAGTAAAGATAACATTAAAAAAATAAATATTTTTAATAAAATGGAGTTATATGAAATTTGATGAACTTGTTCAAATAAGACATAGTTGCAGAAAGTTTCAGGATAAACCTGTTGAAAGGGAAAAGATTATCCGCTGTCTGGAATCTGCGCGTTTAGCTCCTTCCGCATGTAATTCTCAACCTTGGAAATTTCTTATTTTTGATGACCAAGTAAAAAGGCCAGATATTGCCATTGCCGCATCTTCCGGGATTTATAGCGCCAGCAGGTTCATTCAAACTGCGCCTGTTTTAATAACAGTTCTCGCGGATAAAAAAGGATTTTTGTCAACTGCCGGTTCTTTCTTGCGGAATACCAGATTTTATTTGATAGACATAGGCATAGCATGCGAACATATCGTGTTGCAGGCGGCAGAACTCGGTCTTGGAACATGTTATGTGGGCTGGTTTAACGAAAAAGCTGTAATAAAAGTTCTTGATTTAAAGAAAAATATTGAAATTCCTTTAATCATAGTGATGGGCTATCCTGCCGCATCCTATATGGAGACGGATGCAGTTCGCAAATACGCAGTATCCAACCGCAGAAAATCTATTGAAGAAATTACCGAATTCAATAAAAATAAATGAAATGCATAATTATATTGCCTTTTTATTTCAATTTATTATAATACTTTAATTGAAATATGTGTTTGCATAATAAAGTTGATTGTGCGAATAAAATGTGTTTGATTGCAGTTGCAAGAAACGCATTTCATAAAAAATTATTTTGAAAATTTTAATACATTTGCAAGATAGTATTGAGGAACATCTTTCGTATAAATGGGAAAAAAAATAATAAATACATTACTAATACTTGTTGTTTTGCTTTCCGTAGGGACTGCAGGTTATATGTTTATTGAAGAGTGGCGTTTCTTGGATTCCTTATTTATGACTGTTATCACTCTTACAACAGTTGGTTACGGAGAAACTTTTCCACTTTCACAGTCAGGAAGAATTTTTACGATATTTTTGATACTTTTCGGAATGAGTCTATTGCTTTATACGGTTTCTTCTATAACATCCTTTTTTATAGGAGGAGAACTCAGCCAGATTTTTAGGAGGAAAAAAATGCATAAACAAATATCCCAATTAAAAGATCATTACATCATATGCGGCTTCGGAAGAATAGGAATATACATATCAACTGAACTTAAAAAAATTAAACGCGATTTTGTTATAATTGAAAAAAATAAATCATTATTGGAAAAAGTTGACGGATATTTGTATATAGAAGGCGATGCCAGTGCTGATGATATTTTAAAAAGTGCAAATGTTGAAAACGCTTCAGGCCTTTTTGCTGCCTTGCCTACGGATGAAGAAAATTTATTTTTGATTATTACTGCTCGGGAACTTAATTCTAAAATGAAAATAGTTTCAAAAGCGTTAAATGAAAATTCAGTTCACAAACTTATTACAGCAGGTGCGTCGGCAGTTATTCAACCTAATCTTATAGGCGGATTAAGGATGGTTTCCGAGATGTTGCGTCCTGCTGTAGTTTCGTTTTTGGACAAGATGCTGAAAGAAGGTAAGGGAGATTTACGAGTGGATGAGGCGGAATTGAAAATTAACCAGGCTATAATTAAAAATATAGATTTTAAATCTACTGGCACACTTTTGCTTGCTGTATATACAAGAGGCGAGTATTTATTTAATCCGGTTCCGGATACAAAGATTTTTTCCGGAGATAAACTTATAGTAATGGGCAATAGTAAGCAGGTCGCGGAATTAAGGCGTAGTCTATGAATTATAAAAAATATACTACTGATTGGAACAAAAAACACCTGGAAGAATTTCTTAAAATTCCCGCAACTAAAAGATTAATTCTTTTACCGCAGTGCATGCGCAAGATTGGTAAATGCCGTGCAAAAGAATTTGGCAGCTATTATGTATGCGCTGAGTGCGCTTCTTGCAAGATATCAGATATAATGAAATCAGCCAAAAAGAAAGGTTATCTCGGTATCCTGATTTTAAAAGGCGGCAGTGCAGTAAAAAAGATAATTTCGGAACTGAATCCTGCAGGGATTCTCGGAATTGCCTGTTGTTTTGAAGGCACTCAGGGAATAAAACTATGCAGAAAGCACGGGATTCCTGTATATTTTTATCCGTTATCGAAGGACGGATGCGAAGATACAGATCTTGAACTTGAAGGTTTGTTAAAAATAATAGAAGCATAAATCAGAAAAAGAAAGGAGGTATTATGGCAGAAGGCAGATGTATGAAGTGTAAGAAGCAGGTGGAGATAAAGGACGCCAAGGAAGTGTCTATGAAGGGCAAAGGCGGAGTTGAAAGAAAGGCACTCAGCGGCGTGTGCCCTGTTTGCGGTACTAAGGTTTTCAGAATTCTCGGCAAGAAGTAAGTTTTGTTGTTTGTATATAAAAATGTCCCAAAGGGTTTAATTACCATGGGACATTTTTATATGAAATGCTATATGTAATAAAAAGAAAATATTGACTGCCGCGGATTAAGGATGGATTATAAATTTGTATAAATCATTTATAACTGATTGCTAATGTTTTCATTTCGCGGCCTTGCCGGCGGCGCAGGATAATTCGCTCCTGTTGAGAGAGTATTTTTTGCCTGCTGGACCCATCACAGCAGAATGACTGCGTTTTGTTGTCATACGGAGCGGTAGCGAAGTATCTCCGTCTTGTGTCTCATCGCCGCATGAAGTTTTTAACAGAGGGATTCTTCATTTCGTTCAGAACAGGCGAAAAAATACTTTTTCAACTGTCCCAAAATATAAAGACGTACCTTAAAAATAAAAAATAAAAAAAATAAAAAATTCACAACTTATTCACAATTTTTTATTATAATATATGGTAGGCAGAAGTATTGATGTAGTGGTGAATAGTGAAAAGGCATAAGAGTTAAGCACTTGTAGAATTAATTTTGTCGCAGCAACAGACTTCTAAAAAAGTAGAAGGTGAACTAATGAATAAACACATTATTGTTGTGATATTAGCTCTGGTTTGTGTTTATAGCAATTATATTTATTGTGATAGTAAAATAAAGTTATATCTGTA
>MWCF01000015.1 GCA_002069855.1 Elusimicrobia bacterium ADurb.Bin231
CGAGGGTGTTGCCAAACGGAACTTCACGGAAACACGCTTAAGTCTTTCAGCGGGTTGAGTGAGAGACCGGCTTCTGAACCGAGTCGTTTCCGAGAGGCAATACCCGAGCGAATATTTTTCCATAACCCTTTGAACGCGGGCTTACAGAATTACCCAAAAGAAAAAGCGGGTGATGGGAATCGAACCCACGTCCCCAGCTTGGGAAGCTGATGTTCTACCATTGAACCACACCCGCACTCATAAAACCTTTAACTACTCAATTATACAAAACAGCAGGTTTATTGTAAAGATTTTTTTTGCCGAGCCCAAATTTTTACAGCATAGGCATTGGCATCTTTTTTATTATTTATTTTACCGGAAATCTGTAATTTTTCTATTTTTTTAAGAATATCCCCGACTGCAGGGCAAGGCGCAATTTTAAGCCATTTCATAATATCAAAACCATTAACAAGTTTTTTATGAACGGCCTTTTTCTTTCTGCTATAATATTTTTTAAGAAGTTCTGCGCCTATTATTTTATGTTTTGTTCTTACTGCGCTGGCCGGATATGTGTAAGCGTCGGCAATAGAAAGCAGAATAACATCCACGGTGTCTTCTCCGATATCTCTGAAGAACCTGAAGGATGCTTTGTCTGTAAGTTCTTGGGCGGAAGTGAGATTTCCTATGCGCATATGATGTTTTGTCATTTGTTTCAGATATCTTTTTTCATCATTTGACAGACACAATCTTCCGGATATATTTTCTATTATTTCGCACCCTCTGTCTTCATGCCCGAAAAACCTTAACCGTTTGTTTATTGTTTTTGAAGACGCGGGTTTGCCTATATCATGCAATAAACACGCGAATTTTAATAGATTTTTTCGCGTAATAGTTTTGGAAATCGGCAAATCCAGATGCACGCGTATCTTATTAGCATACGCGGGAAATATATTCTTAAAGAATTTATTATAAAATTCTTCCATCTTTCCCATAGCGGAAAAACAATGACCGAGCAATCCCAAATGTTTATAGTAACATTGGGCCTTGTTTTCAAGAATAGACAACTCAGGAATAACATAGCGCATAATTCCCGATTTATGCAAGGCAAGAAAAATACCGGAACTGCGTTCAAAGGACAATATCAAAAAAATTTCGTTTTTTATTTTTTCCGGATCAGCTTTTTTAATAAACCGCGCGCATTTTTTAATTGATGCCATAGTTCTTTTGTCGATATTACAACCGAGTTGAAATGCCAGACGATACGTCATAAGCATAAGCACAGGATTTGTAACAAATTTATTTTTGTCAATTATTGATATTTTTTTGCCGCGAAAATCAAAAATTCCTTTAACTGAATCCATAAAATATTTGTTTTGTTTATTCATAAAAATGTAGTAACAGCCTTAACCAGATTTTTAGTATATTCATGCCGCGGGTTATTAAGAATCTCTATAGCCATACCGGATTCCACTATCTTCCCTTCCTTCATTACAACAACACGGTCGCATACAGCAGACAAAAGACGCAGATCATGCGAAATAAATATATATGAAAGCCCGAATTTTTCCTTCATATCCAAAAAAGTGTTCATAATCTGCGCCTGAACAGACACATCAAGAGAAGAAACAGGTTCATCAGCTATAATTATTTCCGGTTTAACGGCAAGTGTGCGCGCTATTGCCACACGCTGCCTCTGTCCGCCGGATAATTGATGCGGATACTGTCTAATAAAACCTTCGTTTAACCCGACTATCCTTAACAAAGCCGCAACACTGCTTTGAATATCGGCGGGGGCAGAATACAAACGTACTGCTTCGGAAAGAACAATTCCGACTGATAATTTCGGATTAAGTGAAGAGAACGGGTCCTGAAAAATCATTTGTACTTTTGATGCCAAAGATTTTCTGCTATAAGTTTCAATTCCTTTTCCGTCTATAAATATCTTCCCTGAAGTCGCACTTTCAAGACCTGCCATAATTTTAGAAAGTGTTGTTTTTCCGCTGCCTGATTCTCCCGCAATTCCGAGCACTTCTCCTCTATGCAATGTCAAATCAGCGGAATCAACTGCTGAAGAAAAAACCTTTGCGGAGAAAAATGGCCCTTTCTCCAATTTAAATATTTTGTTGATTTTGACTGCCTGAAGTATAATATTATTTTCCATAAATTTATAAACAGGGATTGAAACATCTAATCTTTCTGTTCCCTTCCTGTATCAAAACAGGATCTTCTCTTTCGCATCTTTGTGTCCGGCTGGAACATCTCGGAAAAAACCGGCATCCGCTACGCAATACCGACAAATCTGGCAAATCTCCCGGTATGGCATTAAACCTATTCAACCTCTCTATGTTCTTTGGAATAATAGATATAAGCGCTTTTGTATAGGGATGCCCCGGCGATTTAAATACTTCCGAAGTGTTTCCTTCTTCAACTATTTCACCGGCATACATAACTGCTATTTTCGATGCCACACTGCCTATTATTTGAAAATTATGCGTTATAAATATCAATGTAAGGCGGAATTCGGAAATAAGGTCTGAAAGAAGACCGAGTATCTCCCCCTGAGTGGTTACATCAAGCGCAGTTGTAGGTTCGTCAGCGATAAGAAGCTCCGGATTGCATGATAGAGCCTGCGCTATCATCACTCTCTGACGCTGGCCGCCGGATAATTGATGAGGATAGGAATCAGACACACGCTCCGCGTCTCTAAGCTTAACGATTGAAAGCAATCGTATTATGTTTGCTTCGAGAGAATCATCATAGCCATGAGATTCAAGGGTTTCTCTTATCTGTTCCCCTACTTTGATTACAGGATTAAGGCAGGAAAGAGGATCCTGAAAAATATAGGCAATCTTTCCGCCTCTTATATTTTTAAGATCAGAGTCATTAATAAGCAAAACATTTTTATCGTGCAGATAAATCTCACCGGATTTTATAACTGCTTCAGCGGGTAAAAGCTTCGGTATAGAAAGACCGAATGTGGATTTGCCGCAGCCGGACTCTCCTACAATCGCGAGAGAATCTCCGGCATTTAAATCAAGATTTATGCCGGAAACGGCAGGGATGTCTTTTTTACCTATTTTGTATGCCACGCTAAGATTGCGCACTGCAAGCAGTGTTCCCATATCAATTTGTCCTCGGATCAAAAACATCTCTTAATCCGTCACCAAGAAGATTCCAGCTCAATACTGTTAAAAGTATAG
>MWCF01000016.1 GCA_002069855.1 Elusimicrobia bacterium ADurb.Bin231
ACCACGCCTAAAACTCAAAGCGCTCTTCTTGAAGCAATGAACGACGGAAGAGTTACAATAGACGGGAACACACTTCCACTGCCGGAACTATTTATGGTGATTGCTACTCAGAATCCAGTGGAATATCATGGTACTTATCCTTTGCCTGAAGCCCAGTTAGACAGATTTTTTCTCCGTCTTAAGATAGGTTATCCTTTGCCTGAGCACGAAAAGAAAATAATTCACGAAAAAGATCTTTATGACAGGGCTCATAAAATAGATTCAGTGCTTTCTACAAAAGAGGTTGAAGAGCTTCAAAAGACCGTTCCTGAGATAAGAATTGACGAATCTCTTGTAGATTACATCCTGAAAATAGTTAATGCTACCAGAAATTCCAAATCCGTAAAACTTGGGGTAAGTCCCAGAGGAACATTATTGTTGGTGCGCGCGGCCCAGGCGTACGCGGTTACTTTCGGCAGAGATTATGTTGTGCCCGACGACATTAAAGCAGTAGTTGTGCCGGTACTATCTCATAGAATAGTTATAGATTCCAATCTTTACGGATTTTCCCGGATAAACGAATCTGACGGAATTATAAACGAACTTGTAAAAAAAGTGCCTGTTCCTGTATGAATTTTTAAATGATAAAGATTACTCGTCTCGGAAAAGGATTTTGTGTGGCAGCATTTTTTTCGCTCTTCGGCGCTGCCACCAGCGGCAACAACATTCTTTATATCATTTTCAGCATAATAATTTCACTTATCGTAATTGCCTTTTTCGTGGGCATAAGAAATATTAATAAATTGAAGTTTTCGTATGCCTTTCCTGAGCAGGTTTTCAAGAACACTCCTTTTAAACTTAAATTGCTTTTCAGCATAAAAGATATTTTCCCTGCGGCACAGATTACAGTTTCTACTCCTCAAGATACGGTTTCTATATCGTGTATCTGCCGCAGGAATTCAAAATGGACAGAAATTAAGTGTGTTTCAAAAAATCGCGGATTGAACGAATTAAAAGATGTAGTAATAGCGAGTTGTTTCCCGTTCGGGATTTTTGAGGTTCGACGTACCCTTGATGGCATTGTAGGCACAGCGTTTCCTGAGATATTTGAGATTTACGGTACAGGCAGTTCTTTAGCATTCAAAGGCGAAAGCAGACAACAGACGAAACGGGGCGCTGGAGACGAATTTTTCAGTATCAGGGAGTATATCCCAGGAGAAGATATTCGCCTGATTAATTGGAAATTAACTGCTAAAACCGGTATTCCTCTTGTAAAGGAATATGCCCAGTCAGTCAACAGCAGAGTTATAATAACAGTGACCTTCGCGGAGAATGGAGAATCCGAAAGAAAGATAAACGAAGCAGCCTCTCTGTCTAAATTTTTTATAGATTCCGGTATTGAAGTAAAACTAATAACTGATGAAGGAGATATTGATTTCGGCAAAGGACTTCTTCATCTTGACTCTATACTGCATAAACTTGCCTCTCTTGGCTCCGGTAAGAAAATAACGGCATCTTTCCATTCTGTATCTAAAAACGCGGAAGTCGCGGACAAATACAGCACTAAGCATCTTTTATGGATATCACGTTTAGCCGCGCTTATTGTTTATGCCTCTCTTTTTCTCCTTGAAGATTTAAGCAGGTCTTTTATTTATATTTTCGGTGTAGTATTGCTTTTTGGCATATTTTTCGATTATAAAAACATCCGCATTTTTAACAAATTGTTTTCTGAAATCATTTCCGGACTTTTTTTGCTTTTCATTATTTTTATTGATTTCCCCTCCACCGGCATTCTTTTGGCTACTACTCACCTTGTATTATTCATTTTTTTTATGCTGATTCTAAATTACAAGTCGGAATCCTCGTATAAACAACTTCTATTGATAAATTTTATGATATTTTTTCTGGTTTCAGGACAGACCATCAATCTGTGGTATTTCCCGGTTCTTGTGTTTTTTGTGGCAGTGATTTTCTGCTGGCTTTTTCAATGGAAAGACGAGAGCGAACTCGCTCCCGCTACCGTGTGGACAGGAATAACGGCATTTTTGTTTTTTATTACAGTTTGTATTTCTATAGCGGTTTTTATAATTATGCCGCGGAGAGATAATCCGAGGATGCAAGCGGTCATGAGCGCCGCCGGATTTAATAGGATGAGGAGGTTATCGAATTCGTTTAGCGGTCTGACTGAAAATGTGCGGCTTGGTTATTACGGCAGTATCCGTAAAAACGCGGGCAGGGCCATGAGGGTGACTGTCTTTGACGGGAATGGTAACCCCTATAAGCCGTCCGGCGAAATTAGAGTTCGCGGCAGTGCTTTCAATTATTTTGCTGAAGGAGAATGGTCAAAAACGCCCATTGATTTTGAATACGATTTTGAAGGCAGTAAAAAAAGAGCCCTGAATTCAAGGGGATGGATTAAGGCAGAAAAAAAACATTATTTTATTTTTCCCGGACTTGATTCCTTGGCGCAATTATCAGCGACGGAGTTTTATGTTTATCCTGTGGCCAGCGCGTTGCTTTTCACAACAGGAAATATTTATGCCGCTGCCGCTTCGGTAGAGGCATTGTCATTTGATTTTACGGATACTGTGTATTTTCCGGCACCCAATATATCCGGCGCGAAATATAAAATATATTCCGGTTCGCGGTACGCTTCTTTTAATAAAAATATACCGGTTTATGAGTCGGCTGTTGAAAGTTATTATCTTAACATGCCTGAAAAAAACGAATTTTACCTGCGAATTGCCGAACAATATTCATCCGGGAAAAAACTGCCGGTTGAAAAAGCTAAAGCGATCGAAAACTATTTTAGGGATAATTACTTTTATTCTCTGTCTGAAAATTTCGGCTCGCAAACTCTTCACGAATTTCTTTCAGATACGCAAACAGGCAACTGCGAATATTTTGCTACAGCAATGTGTGTACTTTTAAGAGCACTTGGAATACCTTCACGTCTTGTTGCCGGATTTGTTTCTGACGGCTGGAATGAATACGGGAAATTTTACGATGTCAGACAAAATGACGCGCACGCGTGGGTTGAAGCGTACTTTTCGGGTTACGGATGGATGACATTCGACCCTACTCCTTATAGATCCGAATTCGACAAAAAGAAAACGATTGTTTTAAAAAGCATAGGCAAATTTCTTAACGCGATGCAGATAAAATGGTATAGACACATAATCGGTTACGATAATTATACAAGAAAAAATTATTTTTACGGATTTTCTCTTTTGCCGAGCAAGAAACTTCTTTTGAAAATAGTCGGCTGGACGATTCTGGTTGCAGCATTTGCTCTTGTATTGCTTTTGATAAACAGGATTAAGTGGCGCCGCATATTTTCTAAACCGTCTAAAGAATCCGGATTTTACAGAGAGGTATTGTCTAAACTCGAAAAAAAAGGTTTCAAAAAAGAGCCGTGGCAGACGCCTAAAGAATTTGCGGAAAAAGTTATAAGTGAGAATCCGGAATTTGCGTCTTTATCTTTATTGACGGAATATTTTTATAGAATAAAATACGCGGGCGAAAGATTAAACGAAGCAGAAACCGATTCTGTAAATCAAGCGTTGGAAACAATTACGCGAAAACTACTAAAAAATCAGGCGTAATGATTTCATACATAGCTGAACGGTAATATATTTAAAGGTATTTTCTCAGAATTAAATCAAATGCTGGGGATGATAAGAAATATTTTACGGAAAGATTTATTTGTCGCAGGTTTTATATCGAATCAAACGGTTTCCCAGGAGAATTTTCCGTTTAGAAATATGTTCTTGCATGCATCAACGACATCCGGGTCGTATAAAATATTTTTGTTTTTTTCCAATTCGTCTATAATTATATCTATTTCTACGCCTTTATGGTATGGCCTGTCTGAAGACATCGCTTCAGCTACGTCTGCCACAGAGAGTATTTTTGATTCTATAAGTATGTCTTTGGAAGTTAATCCGAGAGGATATCCTGAACCGTTGAGCCGTTCGTGATGCTGGTAAGCCACCTGCGCCACAGGCCACGGGAAATCTATATGTTTCAGGAGTTGGAATCCTTTTTCAGGATGTAGTTTTATCAAGTTTCTTTCATATACGCTGATTTTGCCGGGTTTTAAAAGGATTTCGGAAGGAATCATTATCTTGCCTACATCGTGCAGCAATCCTGCTATAAAAAGGCCATGTATCTGGAAATCGGAAAGTTTTAATTCCCACGCTATATTGCTGGATAATTTGCCCACCCCCTTTTGATGGCCCACAATGTAAGGGTCTTTTTCTTCAATCATTGAGGAAAGCATAAAAACTGTCCTGTCAACCATTTTTTGGAATTTTATCGCGTTTTCTTCCAGCAGTTTTTTTGTATTTTTCTGAACTATTACCGACGCGAGAGATTCCGCAAAAGAAACAAGGTCTTTTTCAATCCGGCTGTTCCTTTGGAAAGTATTTTTTAAAAATATATCTATAATTCCCAGAATTTTTTTGAGGTGCAATACAGGGATGCAATAATGACGATAAATAAGAAGGTGTTTATAATGGTCCCCGACAGATTCAGAGGAATCGATAAACTGCAATGATTTTGTTTGGAATACCTTTTTAAAGTAATGGTCTTCTATGTTTATTTCCTGCAATGTTTCTTTGGTTTTAGAAGCAAGATGTCTGCTTGCCATTAACACAGGAGTTCCTCCTGCGGTTTCATCAACTGCAAAAACTCCGATTCCGGACTGCTGTTCCGCTATATACGGTATAGACATAATAAGTTCAGCTACATTGTCAAAAACAGCGCTTGCCGGGAAATCTTGAAAAGACAACTGGAATATGGAATTTATCGCGGCTTGTATTTCAAAATCCTGTTTTAATTTGATTTCTTCTTGTTTAAGCGTGGTTATTTCTCTAATTACGCCTGTAATACCGGTTATTTTATTGTTTATATCTGTAAGAGGAGCGAGTGAGGTTTGGTAGTATGTCTTGACGTTATTTCTTGTTAAAGACCATTCGTAAGTCGCGTATTTTCCGGAAAGGGCTTCTTTGTTATATTTATCATGAATACTTTTATTTTCTATGCCGAGCGCATCGTTAAAATGGTGACCTATTAGATCTACCGAAGAGAGACCTGTTTTTTGGTGCCACCTTCCGAGAATAGTAGTGAACTTGAGATTAAGATCAAGGGTATAAATTAACTCATCAATGGAATTGATTATGGATGTTAATTTATCTTTGCTGCCTGAAGATTCTTCATCATAAAGATTATTGCTTTTATTTTCCATAGTTTTTGTTTGAGGAGTTTTTAAATTGTTAAGCTGTTTAATAATTATAACTTATTTTGTCTTTAATAGCAATATTTTGTATTAATATTTTCTTGCTTGCGTCTCATAAACCGTTTTTTTTTGATTTATGGGTTAATTTATACTTTGCATAGGATAGTTTCTTTTACTTTTTCGCCTGTTATCTTTTCCCATAGTTTGGCGTACATATCAATCTGCGACTGATAAATTTCTTTTTTTACGGGATTTATTTCAAAATCGTCCGTCTTGTAATCAACGATAACCCATCCGTCTGTTTCTTTGAATATAAGATCTATCGCGCCTGATATTATAGTATTTTTTTCCTGTATTCCGAATGGGATTTCATAATATTTTTTTTCAGCTCGCATCATTCTTTGCCATAATGTGCCTTTTGTGATTCTTTCAATAATATCAATTAATCCGTTGATGTCGGTTTGCGGTCTGCCTTCTTCTGTAAGCCAGTTCCCTGCTATCAAGGGCAGTTTATCTATATTCCCCCTGCCGCAAAGCTCCAGTGCTTTATGAACTATTCTTCCCCAACCTGCTCCTCTGGAGTTGCCGCCTATTACAGGACCGTTCCCTTTAACGATTTCAGTGACGGTTTCTATTTTATAAGAATGTTTTGTCATATCGCGCGCGCGTGTCTCAGCCAATTGCTTATTTGTTTTCCAATAATTTACAGTTGCCGAAATTCTGTTTTTCTCCGCCCGAATATTCGCGCATTTCACCTCCGGCAGGATTGGCATTTTTTCTAAATAAGGATAAAGTGATTCCCATGACTTTTTCTTGCTGCCTTCATTGTAAACGCTGACTATAAGAATATTTTTTGCGCGGGTAACTGCGACATAATCCAGCCTGTCCTGTTCCGCTTTGGCATATTCCATTTCTTCATATGAATGTTTGTCCCAATGCAGCGGTTTTGCTATATAATCCCACGCGTAATCACCTTTTGATTGCGCGATTATAAAATGGCCCTGAGAAGATTGCTCTTTTCGTTTAATGTGTAAAAGAGGATTATGTTCTTTTTTATTTCCCTGTACGGGATCCGCGAGAATTACGACTGTGGATTCGAGGCCTTTTGCTTTGTGCAGATTCATAAGCCGCACCTGCCTTGTTTTTCCGGGAGAAAGATTCATTTCGTCAATATCCATCTTATTTGCGGAAGTCACAATTTTTTCAAGGTAATCCGCCAGTTCCGCAAAACTTTTATTTTGGGCTATGCTGTTTTCTCTCAATAATTCTATTGCTTTTAAGATGTTTCCCGCTTTGCTCGATCCCAGCTCTCCGGAAACTGTTAAAGGTATTATTCCGAGGTGCTCAATGATTAATTCTATCGCGGTTATCGGAGAATTATTTTTTGCTATTTGAAAATACTCTTTCAGTTTTTTAAGGGATTCGTTCACTATTGCTGGTCCTGTGACGTTTTGCGCGAATATTGAAAATTTTCCTCCTGATGTTTTAAAAAGGTACAATTCATTATCGCTTACTCCAAAGAATTGTCCTCTTAATACCGAGACTATATTAACGGGATTTTCAGGGTCGGATATCGCTTTGAATATCTTTAGAATTTCCGATAATTCATCTGAATCCTGGAAACTTTCTCCTCCGGATATTTCATAGGGAATCCCCTGCGCCTCAAGAGCTTTCGCGTATATGGAGAGCCGTTTTTTAAATTTTGTTATAATCATAAAATCGCCGGGATGCGGCGTAGGATCCAGACCGGATTGTTTTTCATCCTCTGTGCGTTCGAATTTAATGTTCCCGTCGATACAATACTTTATCCACGAGGATATTATATCGGCATCTTGGCGAGCGATTTCTGTTTCCCTGTTTTTTGGGGCTTTCGGAATCTCGATTTTGTACACTCCGCTAAAATATTTGTTGTTTACGCCGCGGACGGTATCGAGAGATGCGAATTTTGCCTGATAAACATTTGTTTCTTCAGGAAATTTCGTTTTGAAGACTTCATTCGTTATATCAGCTATGGGAGTTAATGACCTGAAATTTGTCGTCAGAAGAAGCACTTCGCCCGCGCCTTTTTGGAATATGGATTTTACCTGATTATAAATGTCTATATCTGCTCGCCTGAACCTGTATATGCTCTGTTTGGGATCTCCCACAACAAAAAGAGAACCTGGTTTCGGTTTTAATTTGCGCCAGTCGTTTTCCGAATTCTCCTTTCCGGTGAGCAGCATTATTATTTCCGCCTGAATAGGATCCGTATCCTGAAATTCGTCCACTAAAATATGCGTAATGCGTTGTTTGAAATATTGCCGCACTTCGTGTTTTGTTCTTAGCATATACGCCGTTGCCATAAGCAGGTCCTGAAAATTCAGCAGTGATCTTTCTTTGCGCCATTTGTCGTAGTAGGCGACTCCTTGTTCTATAAAATCCAACAACGGTTTATGCATATATTGATACCATTGTCCGAGCGCGGGCGATACAATATCTTTTTGAAACTCTTCCATTCTTTGTTTGTTCCGTTCCGCTTCTTCTTCTCCGCCGGGCCATTTCGAACTATTTGTTTTTAAATTTTTATTCAGCATTTGAAGTAATTGTATAAAAAGCCGGTTCTCATTAAGATGTCCCATGCGTATAAGTTCATTAAATCTTATTATTGCAATTTGAAGATTGTCCCATCCTTTGTTCGGCTCTTCCTTTGGCAAGTCGCTGTAAAATGACGTTAAAAACTTTTTAACTTCCATTTTTGTACCTGTAAAGTCAGGTTCAGGAACAGAAGTTTTTATTATATCCACATCCGGATAATTTACTAAAGATATATATGCCGGGTTTAGATCCTTCGGAGCGATGCCGTGTAATTCCATAAACTTGAAGGCAGGATTACCGCGGTAACTTTCTTTTTCTATAAATTCATTCCATGCGATATCCGCGTATATGAAATTATCGTCTTCTTCTATCTCTTCAAAACCCGGATCAATGCCTGCTTCCACAGGTCTTTCCCTCAACAGTTTTGCGCAAAATGAATGTACTGTTCCCATAAATGAGCGTTCAAAATTCGACAAGGCGATTCGTATATTGTTTTTCTCAGTTTCCGGTATATTGTTTTTTCTAAGCAGTATTTCAAGCCAGATTTGAACTTTTTCTTTCAATTCTGCAGCAGCTTTTCTTGTAAACGTTACTGCCGCGATATTTTCTATTTTTACGGAACCCTTGCCTATCAAGCCGGTTACCCGGTGCACCAAACTTCTTGTTTTTCCGGATCCCGCGCCGGCTTCAATAAAAAGATTTTTGTCGAATTCTAAGGAAATACGATTTCTTATTTCACGGTCTTTGATTTTCTCATTCATAATCTTTAAGTTTCTGCCACTGAGCCAGAAAGTTTCCTGTTTTTTGTTTTATTCTGTTTCGTGACGTTTCCCCGCCGCACACTTCGGAATACTCGCAAAAATTACACTTAGCTTTTTCAGAGACAAAGAATGCTCCGTTCGCGATTAGATCCATTAAAATTGTCAATGCCGGTTTCCATTTGTCTTTTTGCGAAGGGTCCCGTCTGAAGATTCCGCCTCTGCCGTCTTTCGTGCCTTTTTCAGTGGGGAAAATATATCCTGATTGGATAACCTGCGGATTATCGTCAATTCCTTGGGATTTGAGAATCTCTTCCACCGCTATAGCGTAAAGTATATGCTGTATCTTTTCGCAGCCGTTTATGTATCCGTTTTCTTCCATATCGGAATTGCCGCCTGTTTTGTAATCCCAGACGCTATATTGATGATTCGCGATTTTGTCAACCCTGTCTACGGAACCTCTTAATGAAAATTCTTTTCCGTTATCGAGAGTTATTGATACCTTGTCTTTATTGTCCATTCCAAATTTCAATTCGCAGAAAATCTGAGTCGTTTTCAGTTCTTCGTTTAAATCTATAAAAACTTTTATGTCGCGTTGCATCTGAGTGTATTCGTTTTGAAATATTATATCGTTCGGCGGAGGATTTTTCTGCTTGTATTCGTTTACTTTCGCGGCCAGTATTTGTGAGATTCTTTTATATTTATCTTTATAATTTAGATTCCGCTGATTAATCAAACTTTCTGCAAATTGTTGATATACTTCATGCAATAGATGTCCGCGTTCCATCGCGTCCAGCCATAAAGTTACGTCTTTCGCGGTTTCTTCCGGCGGCCGGATATTTAAAACATATTTTAAAAAGTAACTGAACGGACATTTTGCAGCGGTTTCTATTCTGGAACATGATATTACATTTTTTTTATTTTCCCGCGGATCAAGATCATTTTGCGGAATGATTTTACCGTCGTACTCTGTTAGTTGCGAGCTTTCCCGCGCTTTTACGGCGTCCATGCCGCGTTTCAATTCTGGATAAAGATTAAGCACAAGTTCCGTGCCGTTTTTCGGTATATCTGCTAAAGCAAGCATAGACAGCCATAATTCAGTTTCATCAAGGTTATTATTTAATTCAATATTGTTATACCCAGCCGGCTCTCCAAGTTCTTTGAACATATCTTTATAGGTGGCTTCGGGATTGTGTTTTTTTATTCTGAATATCTGTAAAACTATAGATGACGGGAATATTTTGCGGTTTCTTACCATATCGTATGCGCAATAACTAACTGTAAGGTTTCCTTTTAATCCGGCAATAAGCGAAGCCATTGAAAAAAGGTTTTTTCGTATTTTTTCGTCTGAAGAATCTAAATCCTGTTTCAGCCGTTCTCTTTCTTCATCCAAAAGTATAGGGTCTTGCACTCCTTTTCCGGGGAATCTGCTTTCGTCCAGCCCTACGATGAATGTGTTGTTTCTGCCGGATAATCCCCCCCGTTTATAATGGGAAACGAATAAATGTCCGGGCTTCGGACCCGAATAATTTATCTTTATTCCGGAAACGATATTTATTAGTTTTTCAATGGCCTCTTCAGCAGGCATTTTATTCTCGGTAAATGCGCCCGCTCTTGAAAGCCGGTCTTTTATCGCGGAAACATATTCCGCGCCGTTGCCGTCAGTAATTTTCGCGTGTTTGGATATGAAATTAATACATCCGTCGCAAAGGAGTTTGAAATCTATTTTGTTTTCTTTATCTTGTTCCGGCGCGCAATTTAACAGTTTCAGACATAATGATTTCAGTAATTCATAATGCTTTACAGTTTGTTGATAATACAAAATTTTATTATTGTCTTTGCTGTTTATAGCTTCGTTGAGGGACTGTCTGTGTTCCGCAATCCTTTGTGCGAGAATGCCGTTGTATCTGTCTTTTCCCCACCCGATTCCCGAAGACCTTAATAATCCGGCAAGCCCGTGAGAACTGATATTATCATTTTCCGTGCCTGTTTTAAGGTCTCCTGATTCAATCAGCCTGCGCAGCCGTATTTCCGCGAAATCGTCTTTTAGCCACAGAAGAAAACCGAATAACGCTCTGCCCTGAGCAGTTAGAAAACCCGGAATGCCTTCTGCGAAAGATACAGGGATATTCAATTTTTCGCATAATGAATATATAATATTGCCGTAATTTTCTGTATCCGTATGGATTATCTCGACATCATCTGATTTTAATTTGTTTGATGATATGCGACGCAGCACATTCCTTATTTCGTTTTCATAACCTATAGCGTGAAAAATATCCAAACTTCCGTCATTAAACGGTTCCGGAGCGTTTTCGCGATCGAAAAGCCATATTAAACGGCCGGCATCCGTATCCGGAGTTTCCGGCACGCCGGAATTATCATGCCAGAAACTTTTAGGTATGCTGCCAAATCCAGGTACCGGATTTCCCTGAATAATGATAAGATCATCAGCGGCGATATTTACGATAAATTGTTTTTCAAGTTCTCTGAAAGATTGATTTGAAAGTATTA
Source organism: Elusimicrobia bacterium ADurb.Bin231 (assembly GCA_002069855.1). GTDB lineage: Bacteria > Elusimicrobiota > UBA8919 > UBA8919 > MWCF01 > MWCF01. Next base: position 11,065 of record MWCF01000016.1, read on the forward strand.
TATATTTGGTCGTGTGATTTATAGGCGCGGTTTTTATGCGGTTTATCGCGGCAAGCAAAACTCCGGCTGTATCAATGTATTTCTTTTTTTTCAGTATTGTTTCGTAGTCATTAAGAATAAGTTGTATGTCATGGGCTTTTTTCACGTCCACAAAGATGTTTTTATTTATTGAACCGGAATCTATTCCGCATAAACGCAGGTCCGAAATTGTTGCCGCAAGACACTCGACTATGCCTTTGTTTATAGCGTGTTTTTTGAAATATAGAAGATCTCCAGCGCAGTCAAGAGAATAATATATATCTTCCGTTATTGATTCGATTTCCGATGTTGAAATAAACCGAAGTTTATTTTTAATAATTGTATCTTCCATTACTGTATTGGCAAGAGAAACGATATTGGATAATCGAAAATTTATCCACGGCGCGCCGCTTCTCGCAAGATGTTCCATGATTTGATGGCCGGATTGATAGTTATTGACTATCAGTATTTTTTCTTCAAGAGGATAGTTTTTGCAGATCGTCGCGAGTCCGGATATATGTTTATTCATTGTAGAGTAAAGACGAGATTTATTTCTTAAGAATTTTGCCGCAGTTCACGGCATTTGAATCTTATTATTCTTCCGACGGAGCCATAAGCACAAGTTTCCATTCGGTTTGATAAAAAGTCGCTGTATCCCAGTAAACCAGTTTTTGACGGGTTTTATCTGTGCCCGGATATGTAAAATGGCATATCCCTTTGCCTTGACGTTGACCTTCTGACAAAAGGGTGAACAACCTGTTGTCAGGTAGATTTTTTATATTTATGCCTGTTTCCATTCCGGCTGAATCGTGGATTATCGACCAATTGCCGTTAATGACATAAAAATGGTATGTTTGGTCCGGATCCAGGATACCCGCTGTCTGTGTAAAAAAGGTTTCGGGTTTAAATAGAATACTTACAGAGCCGGCAAACTTTTTATTGATAAATACCGGATATTCAAAATCAATGGCGTTAAATCCTTCAACTGAATGAAACACATCGCTTAAGATCGGTGTTTTATTGTTTTTTACGAATAATACCTGTTCCTGGCCGCTGATATCCGTTCCCTCAACATTTCTGTATTCTATTGGTTCCACTATACTAATTTTCCCTGTACCGTCAACAAAAGCGGTATCTACGGCAAATCCTGTTTTTTTGTAAAGTTCTGAAATTATTTTACGTGTTTTGCGGGATTTTATTCCTGATTTTGCAATATCTTTGGATGTTTTTTTCGCGGATTTGTCCATTGCTTTTAAAGAAGATACTATATTTTTTTTAATTTTAATTAAAGTTTTTTCTGCATTTGATTTTGCGTTCAGCCGCATAGGCAGCATACACCAGATAAAAATCATAACTGCGCTAAAACTAATCTTCATTTCTTTCTCCCAATAATAAGATTGTTATACCGGATTTTTTATTTGCGATAACAGAGCGCATCAACTTAAAATATTTTTTTAGATATCCCATTTCCCCCTAATTTCGTACCATGATATTCTTTCCAGTTTCAACATTGAAGTTGTTTTTACTGTTTTTACGCAGTCCTTGTCATACCATATAGTAGGCGTGCCGTGTCCGTTAATTTCATTCATTGTCAATACCGCTCCGTAAAAATCATTGCCGCCTACAGGTATCCAAGTCCCGCCAACATACATAAATCCGTTAAAAAGTGTTTGACCTATGTTGTATGAAGATACGCAAACTCTGTATCCGCCGTCACCCGGATATTGATCTGCTGCTGAAGTGTCTGTTACTTCTTCCTGATATTCTTTCCACGCCATTGTAGGTACTGTGGCAATGGTATCAGCACCTTTTTCCGTACCTGAAGTTGTAAGATTGCCTCTTACTATTAAAGTTCCTTCAAGATGAGAGTTCTTTAAATTGCAATCCCCCATAATATAATATACCCTGCTTGTATAATCCACATTATTGTTAAATGTCATATTCCCAGCATAATATGAACTTCCTGCAGGGGAACCTCCGGATGGAGCGCCTGTAACCTGTTTTGCCAGTTCTTCGTATTCTTGAAAATTCATATCCGGGAAATCAGGAACATCATAACCGGCGTGCCACTCAGCTAATTCCTCATCAGCCAAAGAGCCATATTGAGGCAAAGGGCCGGAGTCATACCGCGGCTCTATATATCCGCGCGCGTATTTTCTTGGATATTTCATATGACTTGCACTACCCTTTAATCTTATGGTGGCTAATGACCTGATGGGTCCCCAGTGAACCTCTACATTACCGTTAGCGGAAATGGTTGTTGCGCTTACGCCTCCTTCAACTGAAAGAGGCCTGTGAAAAACTGCCACTATTGTGCGGCATTCGTCAGTTAGTTTATCTTTTCCGGAAGATATTACAGTTACCTGTTCTTCATCCGGTCCGCTTGTGATATGTATTTTATAATAACCGCCTTCAATATCGCTGTATACAGTTTGTCCGTCGAATCCGGTAACTGAAACTCCTCCTGAAAAAGTATTCCATACATCCAGAGATTCGTTCATTTTATAAATTGCCCTGTCCAATCCGGCTTCAGCCAAATGAAATGCGCGCGTGGATTTTGTTCCCCGTATTGCCTGTTTAACATCATCTTGCATAAGATAAAACAAAGCAGGAATAACAATCGCTACTATTACCGACAGAATAAGCATTGCAATAGTTAATTGGCCTTTAAAGTTTGTTTTCATAAAAGATTCCTCAATTCATAATTCTTACCTTTTCTATTGATAGATGTAATGCGCGCGTCTGTTGAGAATATGTCTTTTTTTCAAATGTCGCAGCCACGCTTATTAAACCCGGATCAGATGTCTGCGGATAAACAAAATGAATGCTTCGTAAGGATTTGGATATACTTCTTGTGGAATCCACGACCTCGAATAATTCATTATTCTTTTGATAATAAATATATATTTTTGACAATTTCTGAAAAGATAATCTGGAACACGGCGGTTGAGTGTCATCTAATCTGTCTATTACAACTGAATTTGCTGTTCCCTGCCTGAGATTTCTGTTTATTACCGCTATTGTTGTTCTGGCGTCGCGTTGTATCTCAGTATTGGCTTTTGACATCTGCCAGAATTGCAGCCAGCGCAGAAACAATACGGAAAGACCTGATCCGAGAATCGATATTATAACCACAGACAGCATTAATTCTATCAGTGTATAACCTTTGGCGAAATTTGAAGAGTGCGTTGTTTTCATAAGTATGCTCATTTATAAATATTCAAAATACCATAAAAAAAATATACAGTAATTAATTCATACGCACTACGGAAATGTAAAATTTACTGTTCTCGGAGATGTAAAATCAGTAACCGTTCCGCTTGCACCGGTTTTGGAAATAGTTGTAATCCCGGATTTATTTGTGTTAATAAACCACGCGCGCAAATTATATGACCATCCTTTTCTTACAGACAATTCGTATGTTCCGTCTGATAAAGCGACTGTTCCGTAATATATTTCAGTGCCTGTCCTGAATGCCGGATCTATTATAGGAGGCGGATCAGTAGGAACAGTGGCTGTACTGGCAATGATGAGAACACCTGTTGTAATATTGTTGCTGCCATATTTTACAGTGCCTTTGATTTTACCCCATGAAGAAACAATGCGAAAATTATTTTCTGTATTTTCAACCCCCTGTGTTATCCATACAGGGTAAGATTTTTCCGCTATATACGAATCTGCAGAATCCAAAACAGGGAAGACAAAACATAGCCCGGTTCTTACACCTTTTATTATATAATTCCCTTCGCTGTCGGAAAAAGAATCCTTTGAAAAATATATAAAAGGCGATGTGGATGTGATTGTTATAAAAGGTAACGGATTATTGGATGCGTTTTTTGTCTTTCCTGAAATCCATCCTGCAGGATACAGTTTTATATCAGGCACATTTGTAATTTGATTGATCTCAACCAATGCATCTGCTATCTCTTCAGTCCATGAAGAAGAGTAATAGTTTTGATTGGCTATAATGGCGTGAGAACCAACATCTACGGCAAATTGGTAATATCCTGCTGAATCCGTAAAATATGTTGATGCTCCGCTAAAAACTTTAATATTTGGGATGCCGTTGAAAGTTGTTGCGTCAATAACTCTTCCTGAAATAAAGCCGCCCGAGGACGGTGAGGAAAGTATTACTACATTTCTGTTTGTTCCAGGCCATTGCGGAGATGTATCTGTATTAGGGATTGCGGTTGTTTGTCCTGCTGCAACATTGACATTAGCAATTATTCTGTTAAAAGTGCCTGATGAAAGAGACACTGTGCAAATACCTGTGGCTACATTTATTGAAAAATACGCATTTTGCTTGTTCCCAGCGGAAACCTTAAGATACGCAGTTGTCGGAGAGGACAGCCCGTCGTTTGCAGAAACTATAGCGCCTTCTGCCGGAGTTCCGCTTAAAGGAGGAGATGTAAACCCTGTATTATATGGCGGAGACATTGACGCGGGTATGTTATCATAATAAAAATCGCGCAGATTATCATTGGAATCGTATGCTCCTCCGCCTCTTATTGTGCCTGCCAGTCCGTAACTTGAATCGGAATAATGCCATCTGTATAGTTGTTTGCCTGGTTCTATCGGTTTTTGTCCGGATATCTGGTATCCTGTGCCCTCGCACGCTGATGCAGGAGGTTGTTTCCCTTCAGCAGGAGTATGTCCCCACGATACGGAATCTATCCATACTCCGTAACCGTCTCTAAGACAGATTCCGCCGGGTTTGGCTTGCACTCCTGTTGAGGCATTGGCTATAATATTTCCCGTAAATGTTGCGTCTGCGGTTACTCCAGAGCCATTGACATATACAGTGCCTGTGTTCGCTATAAGATAATATCCGTAGGAAGGCAAATCTGTGTTCGCAAAATTCAGATTGAATTTTGCGGGATTATCATCTTCGTCTATATAATATAATTCCATTGTGGTATCGTCGAGCGTCCATTGCCATGTGGTCGGGTTATACAGCTGAACATATTCCTGCTCGTATCCACCGTCGTCCAGAGCGGCAACTACAAGAGATACCATAAGATGGTTGTTTAATACCACCCATCCTGTAACGCTGCCTGTGAGTTTTCCTGTTAATTCCAGATCCTGTCCGACTGAAAGATTTACGTAAGAGAGTTCTATATCTTCTGATACTGCCGGGAAATATCCGTCTTTTGTCGCGCGTATCTGAAGCGTCGCCGGGCTTGTTGTTTTAATGATGTAATATCCTGTTGCAGATGTTGTCGCGTTCCAGTTCATATTCTGAATTACCTCAACTAACGCGCCGCCTATAACTGCAGGCACTGTGCTGGTTATAAATCCGTAAATTCTTCCTATTTTAGTTTCTCTGTTAGGGTCTTCGCACAAATTGTATAATTCAATGCTTTGCGTCTTGCTGTGTTCCGTCCATGTAACTTTAACTTTTATTTTTTTCAGACCTTCGTCTGAATTGGCGGGCGGCATTGTGGATATGACAACATCGCTTCCGACAGTGGTTTCTCCTGCTTTCCATACAGTTACATATCTTTTATATTGAACTCCGGAAACAACCAGAGTGGTGCTTTGATATTCCTCATTTGTATTGTCGTACCCGTAATTCGCAAGATCATACGCAGATGTTACCAATAGACGGTTATAAGGCAAACTTTTCAGCATTTCCACTTTTTCCTGAGCAAGATTGTTTGCGATTGTTTGCGATTTGGAAACGAATATCCCCTGACTGATTCTTGAAAAACTTGTAACTATGCCCAGAACCACTACGCTGATAATCATTACTACAATCAGAAGTTCCACATGCGAAAATCCCGGCGTGAAACCGTAGCAGGTTGAAGCGATGATTTTTTTTGTTTTGTCAAACATATTTTCAATCACCTTTAATGAAGGCAGTTTTTTATTTATATTATATTTAAAGTATAATGGAAAAATACGAAATTGTCAATATAAAATAAACATAAAATTTTTTTATATATTACCCTGTTTAGTGCTCAGATGCGGCTGTTTAAAATTTATAGGCATAAAATTTGAGCATAATAACCCGCGGTCTGATTAAACTATTAAAATTGAAAACCCTCCTGCTTTTCATTTTCAGAATGAAACTCAGAGGGTTTTCAACAGTTGAAAAATCAAAAAGCCGATTATCTCTTTTTGCTTTTACCTTTTGATTTTGCTTTGCTCGCTGCTTTCTTAACTTTTCTCGCCATTTTGGCTCTTGATACATCGCCGTTCTTGTCAAGAAAGTAGAGGTATCCTTTTTCTTTTTTTACACCGGCTTTGGCTACTTTGGTAGGTTTTCCGCCTTTTTTTCCGCCGCGCGCCATTTTGGCTCTTGATACATCGCCGTTCTTGTCAATGTAATAAAGATACCCTTCTTCTCTTTTTACTCCGACTTTCGCGATTTTTTCTGCCATAGTTTATTTCACCCCCTCACCCGTCAATTTTTTTCCTGATTATTCCTGTTCGTGACGGGCCACTGCCAGGATTTCTTAATTGCTTCAGGATATACATAAATATTTTTGTCTGTATCTTATGCCGTTTTTTAATTTTTTTTGAATTAAATAGATTGATCCATTATTTATTATGTTGATATTTTTTAAAAGTTGAGTAACAGTCGTGATCCTGTCACGAAAATGTTCCTGCCAATCGTTAATGTCTAAGAAAATTTTCTTTTCCATTTTCCTTTTTTTATCTATTGCCCTTTTTTTCAAAAAGACCCATCTGAGGTTCTTGTGGAAGAGTTATGATATTTTCTTTTAACCAGGTATCTATCACATCTCTTGAAAACCTGTATTGTCTGCCTATTTTGGAAGCAGGAATTTTTTGATGTCTGATTAAATTGTAAATTTTGGATTTTCCTATCCCGAGATAATTGGAAAGTTCTTTAATTGACATTACATCTTTGGTTTCTGCCATATTTTACCACCTTTTGTCTTGTTTTATTAAAGTATAATAAATATTCATTTATTTGTCAATAGTTTTTATAATTTTCCAAATTTTTTTATTACGAGGTTAATTCTGCCAAGTTTTACCATTTAGATATTTCTAATATTAAATAAAGAACTGTGGTAAGTTTTCAGTTAAAAATCTCCAAGATACGTATTGATAATGAAAATTAGGTAGTATTTAAGATATGCGTTGTTAATGCGAAGAGCCGTTTATATAAATAATACGATTACACACGTGATAATATATTTCGAGAGATATTAGTTTAAGGTGCAGCGGATTTAGCCGGTTTCTGCAGACTAAAAAATTTTCTTTAGAATATAATTTCTTGCTGCATATTGCGTTGACATTTAGCGCGTGTTTTATTTCATGAATACTATCGGAAATAAAATGATTATGAGATAAGATATAACAAGCGTGGAAAATCCCACTATTGTTCCTATTTTGAACCATTGAAAAAAATCTATTTTTATTTTTCGCTGTTTTTCAAGTAAACACAATGCAACTATATTTGCGGTTGATCCCACAAGTGTGATATTTCCGCCGTAACATGCGCCGAATAAAGTTGCCCACCACAAAGATTTTAGTTTAAAATTCAGCATATTAAGTCCGTGAATTACAGGGATATAAGATGCTACTACGATCACATTGTCGAGGATACTTGAAAGTAAACCGCTTGAGAATATTACCGCGCCTACAAGCATATTGTAATTATGTCCTATCAATCCGAAAATTTTTGCCGCGAAGAAATCTGCCAAACCGCTCGCTTTTATAACGCCTGCCTGAGCGAAAAGAAAAAGAAAAAAAAGAAGCGAATTCCATTCTACTTCATGCTCAATATAATAAGCGGCTTTTTTGTTGTGGTATATAAGAACCACTCCCGCAAAAATCACAGGCAATATGACCACGAGCGTATTTGGTTCTATACCTAATAACATCTCCAGGCGTTTATGGAACGCTATAGATAAAATCATACTGCCAAAAATGAGCATACTGATTTTTGTTTTTCTGTCCGGCGGTACTGAAATAAGATAAACGAATTCGCTGTTTTTTTCCACTTTTTCCGAGAATTTTGCTGATAATTCTTTTATGTAGTTATTGTACCATATCGTTAAAATAAAAATTGTGGCAATAAGCGTTATAATGGATACCGGCAAGGAATGAAATAGAAAATCTTCAAATGAAAATCCCGCCCGCGATGCTATGAGAATGCCTATGGGATTTCCCAACATCGTAGTGGCAGAACCGATATTGGTAGTCATTATGGAAGATATTACAAGAGGTACCGGAGATACTTCCAAGAAAGCGCTTATTTCAAGTATTACGGTCATCATAACTATTATGGATGACACCTCATCCATAATTCCGGATAACACCGCGGAAATTATCAACAGAAGCACAAAAAGTTTTTTCCCTGTTAAATGTCTGATTTTCAATATTGAAGTTACTAACCACAGAAAAAATCCGGCTTCTTTCATCATAGCCACTACTATCATCATACCTATGAGAAAGAGAACAACGTCCAGAGAAGCGTATTGAAGAAATTTTTCAAGACTGACGGCTTTTATCAGCAAAAGTGCGCCACTTCCGATGAAAACAAAACTCAACCTGAATTCCCAAAAGAACAGGGTTCCGAGTATGGACATAAAAAATATGGAAAATATAAATGCGTTTTTGGCGTCAATTCCCAGGTTATAAACGACAACACCAATTAATAATGATAATAAAATCAATAGGCAAAATTTTTTTGTCATATAAGGGTATTCTTCCTTGACCTATTAACAATGATGGAATTATTCGACGAAGTTTAAGCTGAATGGCAAATCTACCTCGGAATGATGCCTGTAGGAGTACTTTTTTTCAGCAGGTTAAAAATTATAATTTTCTTTTAACAAATTCTATGGAATAGGATTCTATAATATCTCCGATTTTTAAATCATGAAATCCGTCCAGAGTCAATCCGCACTCGAATCCTTTATCCACATCTTTCACATCGTCTTTAAACCGTTTTAAGGTATATAATTTGCCGTCGTAAACTATAATGTTGTCTCTTAAAACTCTTGCTCTGGCGGTTCTGGATATTTTTCCGTCTATTACCAAACATCCCGCTATGGAACCGATTTTTTCCACTTTAAAAATCTTCAATATTTTCGCTCTGCCGAGATATACTTCCTTTTTATCCGGATCAAGAAGCCCTTCCATAGCGGATTTTATATCGTTTATCACATCGTATATTATCCGGTATGTTTTTATATCTACATTCTCTTTCTGGGCAAGAGCAATAGCGGAGGTTTCTTCTTTGACATTGAATCCGACTATAACTGCGTCTGACGCAGCTGCAAGAATTATATCTGAATCGTTTATGCCTCCGATGCCGGAATGTATTATTTTAACAGATACATCTTTGGTGTCAAGTTTTTGTAAGGAATCTTTAAGCACCTCTGCGGAACCGCGCACATCGGATTTAATAATAAGTTTTAATTCTTTTGTTTTTCCTTCGGAGAAATTCTTATGGAAATTTTCCAGCGTGAGGTGTTTTTTTATCGCGAAATTTTCTCCTCTTTTTATTTCTCTGCGCGTCTCACTTATATGCCGCGCCTTTCTTTCGTCTTCGACTACAATGAACCTGTCTCCGGAAAGCGGCAAAGATTGAAATCCCATAACTTCTACCGGAACCGACGGTCCTGCTTCGAGAACCTTTTTTTTCTTGTCGTCGGACATAGCTTTTACTTTGCCGAAAGTTGTGCCAGCAATAAAAGAATCGCCAACGCGTAATGTCCCGCCGTGAATCAGAACAGTAGCTACCGGTCCGACTCCTTTTGAAACCTTTGCTTCTATAATTACACCTACAGCGGGTTTATCCGGATTGGCTTTTAATTCCATCATTTCAGCTTGCAGGAGTATGAGTTCGAGCAGTTTGTCTATGCCTATATTTTTTCTTGCGGATGTTTCAACGGTTATTGTTTTTCCTCCCCAATCTTCCGGAACAAGAGCCTGATTGGCAAGATCTTGTTTCACTTTTTGTATGTTTACGCCATTTACGTCAATTTTGTTTATGGCGACTATTATAGGGGTATTGGCTGCGCGCGCGTGGGCAATCGCTTCTATGGTTTGAGGCATTACTCCGTCGTCAGCGGCAACTATAAGTATTACTATGTCTGTAACTTTTGCCCCTCTGGCTCTCATCGCGGTAAACGCCTCGTGGCCGGGAGTATCCAAAAATATTATTTCTCCCTGAGAGGTTGCAACTCTGTAAGCTCCCATATGCTGCGTTATGCCCCCGAACTCCTTGCCTGCGACATCCGTTTTTCGTATCGCGTCAAGCAAAGAGGTTTTACCGTGATCAACATGTCCCATGATGGTTACAATCGGAGGCCTTGTTTTCAGTTTGGATATATCTTCCTTTTCTTCGGAGGTGGTATCTCCGTAGAGAGATACTACTTCTATTCCGTATCCAAATTCCGAAGCGACAATACTTGCCACATCTGTGTCTATGCGCTGATTAATGGTGGCTATTATTCCGAGAGAAAGCATCTTTTTAATAAGTTCGGATACCTTTATTTTTAGTTTGTCTGCGAGAGCTGCCACTGTAATGGTTTCGTCTATTTTTATAACAGGTTTTACTGCGGGCTGTTGTTGCTGTGCTGCGGCATACTGTTCTTTTTTTTCTTCCGGTTCAAGAGTGACTGTTGTAACCGCAGGCAAAGGTTCTTTAACCGGCTCTAATACTGCGGTCGCTCCGGCATTGCTTTCAGCAGTAATTTTTGTTGTTTCTTCGGAAATTTTTTTCTGCGGCACGGGCTTTTTTCCCGAGGTATCCTTTTGCGCGGCCGGTAATAATTCCGCACCGTCTTTCTTTATTTGTTCTTTCGATACGGCAACCGCTGCTTTGGTTTTTTTTGTTTTGCGCGCCGATGCGGAAGTAGATGTTGATTTGACTGCTTTTTTGCGCGTAGTGCCTGCTGTTGCGGTTTTTCCCTTTTTCCCCGCGGCTTTAGAAGTCCCGCTGGCTTTTTTCTTATTCTTTGTATCTTCCGCAGCTGATGTGGAAGCGGCACCAGTTTCGATTTTTTCTTTTGAAGCAACCCGCGATTTTTTCGGTTTGGGTTCCTTTTTAATTTGCGTTTGTTTCTTCTCTTTTTGTGTTTTCTTTACCGTCGCCATCAGATACCTCCTGCTTGCTATTATTCGCTTCTAATGCTTTTTTTGCGGAAGTTATTATTTTCAGAGCCGTTTTTTCGCCTATACCCTGCAAAGCCGTAAGCGTTTCAACGCTCGCGGAAGATATTGATTCCACCGTAGTGTAACCGGATTTAACCAGTATGTCTGCCGTTTTTTCGCCTACGCCTTCAAGTTCCGTGAATCCGTTTATCTTTTGTTCCGTAGCTGCTATCTTTTCTGCCTTCTTTTTGAATTCAGATTTTATTTCAATATTCCATCCTGTAAGTTTTACAGCGAGCCGGACATTTTGTCCGTCTCTGCCGATTGCCAGAGAGAGCTGGTCGTCTGCGACCAAAACATTTGCCAGTTTCAAATCTTTGTTTATTTCCACGGATAAAACTTTTGCCGGATTAAGAGCGTTGATAATATATTGAGCAGGATCATTTGTGTACGCCACCATATCTATTCTCGCTCCCTGAAGTTCTTTGATTATGGATTTTATACGAACTCCTTTTACTCCGACACATGCTCCAACTGCGTCAACCTTTGCGTTATTGGATACTACCACAACTTTTATTCTTGAGCCGGGTTCTCTGACCACATCTTTTACTTCCACAGTTCCGTCGTAAACTTCAGGGACTTCAAGTTTAAACAAACTTTTTATCAATTCCGGATGAATTCTGGAAACTACCATTTGCGGTCCCCGCGGCAGACGTTCAACTTTCATTATGTATGTTTTGATGCGTTCGCCTATGGAGAATCTTTCCCGCGGACACTGCTCTCTAAATGGCAGTATGGCTTCGCTTTTTCCCATATCCAATATTATATTTTTTCCTGCGAATTTATTGATGACTCCGCTGAGCACTTTGCCGATCTTTGTGGTAAGTTCGGTGTATGCTGTTTCTTTTTCTATTTCCCGTATTTTCTGTATAATGACCTGTTTCGCAGTTTGAGCTGCTATTCTTCCGAATTCATCAGTGTTTATTTCAAATTTTAGATTCATTCCTGTCTTGGCTTTCGGTTTGAGAATCAGAGCGTTTGCCAGCGAAATTTCCGTATCGCCGTCGGTCGCGGTTTCTACAACTTTTTTTACATGAAACGCTCTTATCTTTCCTGTGTTTTCGTCAACAATTACCTCTATATTCAAATTGCGGTTGCCTGAATGCTTCCTGAACGCGGAAATCAAAGCAGTTTCCACCATTTTCAGAAGGTCCTCTTTTTTTATACCTTTTTCTCTTTCTATTTGTTCAAGAACCGGCAATAATTCTATCATTTGTTCTGCCATATCAACCTCCAAACTACACAGTTATTTTCAATTTAGCGCGCGATATTTTTTCCAGGGGGATTCGTATCAATTCCGGAGTTTCTATCATCACGCATTGCTCATCCGCGCCGGATATTTTGCCTTCAAGGTCATACCTCTGTTCAACCGGAACGGAAAGATTTATTGCTACGCTTTTTCCAAGATGCCGTAAAAAATCTTTTTTTGTTTTAAGATTTCTATCCAAGCCCGGAGATGATACCTCAAGCGTATAATTTAAATATTCAATTTCGCTACCACTTATTAAAAATCTTACAGTTTTGCTGACCCTCGCGCAATCTTCTACTGTTATGCCAGAAGGTTTGTCTATGAACAAGCGTATAGTCGCGCTGTTGTGAAACATAGCGCACTTAAGTTCCACTATCTCATAACCGTCGCTTTCAAGATCCGGAGCAATAATATTTTTTATTTTATTTTCCATACCACAAATATTTTTATATTAAAACGGCTGAAAAATTATTTATGCGAAAATTCAATCACATATAAAATAAAAAGTGGTTTTTTGACCACTTTTAAAGAAAGAAAGCAGAATCGCAATTTACGCCTTTCGATTCATTATATAATATCTATTTTATAAAGTCAAGTATTTTGTCGTATTCAACTATTTGCGCGGATTGAGAAGCGCGGTTTTTTATTTCTACTCCGCCCTTTTCGATTGTTTTGTCAGATACTGTTATTCGCCACGGTATGCCTATAAGATCCGCGTCTTTGAATTTTACTCCTGCTCTTTCGTTTCTGTCATCGAGAAGAACATCGTATTTGGAAGACAACAATTCGTATATTTTCATAGATTCCTGCTTAACCGGAATTGAATCAGATACGGGAATTATTACTGCTTTGAAAGGAGCTATGTTTTCCGGCCAGATGATTCCGTTATTATCATACGATTGCTCTATTGCAGCCGCGACTATCCTTGAAACTCCAATGCCGTAGCATCCCATAATGAAATTTTTTCTTTCTCCTTTTTCATCCAGAAAAACTGCGTTCATTGCAGAAGAATACTTTGTGCCGAGTTTGAAAGTATGGCCTATTTCTATTCCGCGGATAAATTTTAACTGTTCTCTGCGGCATACGGGGCATTTGTCTCCATGCGCGGCGTTTCTTAAATCGGAAATTGAATCAGGAGTATAATCTCTATGTATATTTATGTTTTTTATATGATAATCCTTTTTATTAGCGCCTGATATGGCATTTACCAAATGTTCCACTGAATAATCTGCGTGAACCGGTATACCGGATTTTTTCCCGGTGATAGGGCTTAAAAAACCTGCGGGCGTGCCAGCGATTTTTTCAATTGTTGCGGCGTCCGCGAGAACAAGTTCAGCGGCATTGAGACGGTTTTTGAGTTTTTCATCGTTTATTTCATAATCGCCTCTTACCAGAGCCATAACAGGTTTCCCGTCGGCTAAATACATAAGAGATTTAATAAATTTAGAAGGTTTTTCTCCGAAAAATTTGCTTACTTCATCAACTGTTTTAAAATTCGGAGTGTGAACTTCCTCCATGGCTTTCATCTCCGGTAAAGAATCTGAAGATGAATTTTCTTCGCGCAAACATGCAGCTTTCTCGAGATTTGCTCCGTATCCGCAATTGCACACGGCAAGTTCTTCTTCTCCTGTGTCTGCGAGAACCATAAATTCATGAGAGAAAGAGCCTCCTATGGCTCCGGCTGATGCCTCTACTATTCTGTATTTTAATCCGCATCTCTCGCATATTTTTTTATACGCTTTGACGACTTCTTCGTAGTATCTTTCAGCGTCATCGTCTGTGGCATGAAAAGAATACGCGTCTTTCATATAGAATTCTTTTGCCCTCATTACTCCGAATCTTGGCCTTATCTCGTCTCTGAATTTCGTTTGAAATTGGTATAACATCACAGGCAGTTGCCTGTAAGAGCGCACCTCTTTTCTTACAATGTCGGTTATTATTTCTTCGTGGGTCGGTCCCAGACAAAATTCTCTGTCAGAACGATCCTTTATGCGGTACAATTCTTTTCCATAAATATTCCATCTGCCGGATTCCAGCCAGAGTTCCTTGGGCTGTATCGCAGGAAGCCATAATTCCTGTCCGGATATCGCGCCCATTTCTTCTCTTATTATCTGTTCAACCTTTTTTAAAATACGATATCCGGCAGGCAGCCATTCATATATGCCGGCGGAAAGTTTTCTTATTAAACCCGCGCGAAGCATAAGTTTTTGAGAAACAATATCAGCGTCCGAAGGGATCTGCTTCAAAGTAGGCATAAAATATTTGGAGTATTTCATATCTGATTATTTCCCCTTCCCGCAGATATCAGGCATATATTTTTTTATCAGCATCCACATTTCCTCGTCTGATATGCCTATGGTTCTTTCTGCCTCATACTGCATATCTATCCATTCCTTGATTTTCAGCAAACCCGGATCGCTTTTATCAACTTTAACGTTCAGGTTGTGATTTATCCAGTAGATTATCCCGGCTATGCCGGAGCGGTCTGTTATTCCTATGGATACCGGTCTTTTCAAAATCTTATATGTGTCAAATATATTGTATATTTCTTCGTCTTTGAGAAGGCCATCCGCATGAATTCCCGCTTTGGTTACATTGAAATTTTTCCCTACATACGGCTGTGTCTGCGGAATCTGATAACCAATTTCCTTTTCAAAATATTCCGCCAATTCCGCTATTACAGTGGTATCCATGCCATTGGCGCTTCCCTTGAGAGCGATATATTCTATAACAAGGGCTTCTGTCGGCGTGTTGCCTGTTCTTTCTCCGATACCAAGTATTGAGGCGTTTGCCGCGGAACATCCGTAAAGCCATGCGCCTATGGAGTTTGTCAATGCTCTGTAGAAATCATTGTGTCCGTGCCATTCCAGCCATTCCGAAGGCACTCCGGCGAACTTTGTCAATCCATACATAATGCCGTTTACCGAACGAGGCATTGACACGCCCGGATATGTTACCCCGAATCCGAGAGTATCGCATGCGCGAATCTTAACCGGTATGCCGGCTTCCTTGGAAAGTTTCATAAGTTCCTGCGCAAACGGCACGACAAATCCGTAAAAATCCGCGCGTGTGATGTCTTCAAAATGGCACCGCGGAATAATCTTTTCTTCCAATGCGGCACGGACTATGTCAAGATACATATCCATTGCCTGCCGCCTTGTTTTTTTTAGTTTAAGAAATATGTGATAATCTGAAACCGAAGTAAGTATTCCGGTTTCTTTAAGGTTGCTGCTTTTAACAAGTTTGAAATCATTTTTATTGGCGCGAATCCATCCTGTTATTTCCGGATAGCGGCACCCGAGTTCCTGGCATTTTGCCAATGCTTCCTTGTCCTTCTCTGAATAAAGGAAAAATTCCGATTGCCTTATGACGCCGTTGCACCCCGAAAGTCTGCTTAACATCTTATATATGTCAACAATTTGTTTGATAGTATACGGAGGACGCGATTGCTGTCCGTCCCGGAAAGTAGTGTCAGTAATCCATATCTCGTCTGCCGGAGACATCGGCATAATTCTCCAGTTGAAGGAAATTTTCGGCACTTCTCCGTAAGGAAAAATATCCCGGTATAAATTCGGTTCCTTTACATCCTGAAGTTCGTAGTGGTATTCTTCCTGTTCCAGGGTGTTGGTTTTTTTGTTGAATTTAAGCATAATGATTCCTCCTAAAAATTCAGAGATAGTTTAGTAAGCAGCAGTATATTTTTACTATTATATATATATTTCCAAAAATGGCAATGAAAAAATTGCGTAAACTATGCCGGTATCTGCGATTCCTGTAAATGATGATTGTGAAATTGCATTAGTATAGATGCAATGCCGATGCGTAAAAGCAGGTTCTTTCTTAAATAATGAAAAGTTTTTGATTAAACCCTGCGGCAAAACCCTCTGGCGAAAACCTGCGCCCCTGCATATCGCAGAACTTCTCAAATAATATTGGGTTCTAAAAATGGATGTTCTTAATGCTCTTATGGATGTGTTTGATTTTGGAATCTGCCTGAATATTTTGCCCTTCCGGATGTTCTTTGTATCACTAACTGGCAGATTCTTGTTCCGGGAAATATTTCAAGCGGTATTGGTCCCATATTTGTGATTTCCAACACCTGTTTGTTGTTGATGCCCGGCTGTATCAATCCTGCTGTAACATGAACCATTAGACCGAGCCGCGCGAATCTCGACCTGCCTTCAAGCCACGCGCAAAGATTTTCGCAAAGATGTATTCTTTCTCTCGTGATGCCGTGAATTACGTCTCCTGATCTTATAATAAACGAATGTTGAATCTTAACAAGGCGGGTGATTGTTTCATAATTGCTTTCCTCGGTTACTTTATAAACTCCGTTGTATTTTTTGAAAACCCGGATTTCGTCTCCAAGATACAAATCAATAGATGCCGGACCCACCTGATTTTTATCAAACGGATCTATTTCTATATTTCCTACTTTTATTTCCTCAAGAATTTCATCTCTCGTTAATATACCCATCCATCCTCCGTTTCTGTTTAGAGCGTGTCTCGCTCCGTAAAAGTTAATGAATTATACAAAATTAACTTGACAAATCAAGAAAAAAATTTTACAATCAATTCATTATGAGACTATATGAATACGAAGCAAAGGCGATATTTAAGAGGCAGGGAATATCCGTGCCGGAAGGTTTTGTCACTGACGGTAAAGGATACGATAAACCGGATTTTAAAAAAGAATTTGTAGTAAAATCGCAGGTTCTTATAGGGGCGCGGGGCAAGGCAGGCGGAATAAAGTTCGCGAAAAATGATGAAGAGCTTAGAAACGCCGTATCGCTTCTTATCGGCAAGGATATCCGCGGATTGAAAGTAAAAAAACTTCTTGTCGAGGAAAAACTGAATATAGAGAAGGAATTTTATGCCGGAGTTATTTTCAACAGGTCAAGCGGAAAAATAGTTGTTATATTTTCCACAAAAGGCGGCATGGAAATTGAAGAAGTGGCGAAAACAGACCCTTCCGCGATACTGAAAAAGGAAGTGGACATATCAGACGGTTTCAGTGAAAAAGAAGCGGAGGATTTTGTATCCGGCGCGGGCATTTCTGATAAGCTTTTAAAACCCGTATCTCAAACGGTAAAAAAACTTTACGACACATTCGTTCTTTACGATGCGGAAATAGTTGAGATAAATCCTCTTGTTGTAACAAAACAATCCGAAGTGCTGGCATGCGATGCCAGAATGTCTATTTACGACGACGCTATTCCGAAACAGATGAAGATAATACCTGAAATATTGAATAGAGAAGACGACACTCTTACCCCTCTTGAAAAGGAAGCGAGAACGCACGGACTCGGATACATAGAAATGGACGGTTCGGTGGGAGTTATAGGAAACGGAGCCGGGCTTAATCTTACAACATTGGATATGCTTCAGTATGTCGGTTTGAAGCCCGCTAATTTTCTTGAAGTAAGCGGAAGAACCTACGACAGGGCGGAAGCAGGGTTGCGTATAATTCTAAAAAATCCAAATGTCAAAGTTGTGTTCGGAAATTTCTTCGGATGTATTTCCCGCTGCGATGTAATAGCGATAGGTCTCGCGGAAGCTGTTAAAAAAGGCGTTCTTCCAAAAGATATACCTATGGTAATAGCTATGCGCGGGAACGGCGGCGCCGAAGGAAGCGAGACTTTAAAAAATGCCGGCATAGAGGTTTTTGAAGACGATGAAACAGCGGTAAAAAGAATAACGGAGATATTAAAACAATGAGCATACTGGTTAATAAAAACACTAATGTAATTATTCAGGGGATCACCGGAAAAGAAGGACAGTATCATGCGAAATTGATGCTTGATTTCGGAACAAAAATCGTCGGCGGAGTTACTCCGGGCAAGGGCGGACAGCAGATGCTCGGAGTGCCTGTTTTCAATTCCATAAGTGAACTGCTTTCCAAAATAAAAATAACCGGAGAAATAGCCACAGGTATTTTTGTTCCGGTTAATGCGGCGCTTTCCGCTGTAAAGGAAGCTGCAGACAACGGAATAAAGACTGCTGTTTTGATAGCAGAGGGCATACCTTTGAGCGATGTTTTAAGAATTAATTCCATAGCGAGAAAAAACAATATGACATTGATCGGTCCCAACACACCCGGTCTTCTTTCTTCAGACGGATGCAAAATAGGAATACTTGCCACGCAGTATATAAAACAGGGAAATATCGGAGTTATATCGCGAAGCGGCACTCTTACCGCTGAGATAACCCAGAATCTGCATAAGTACGGTTATGGAGAAACATCAGTCATAGGCATAGGCGGAGATCCAGTGATAGGAACAGGATTTGCTAAATTAATAGCGAAGTTTTTTGACGATCCCATGACCGACGCAGTTGTTATGGTAGGAGAGGTCGGCGGCTCTCTGGAAGAAGAAGCTGCTGAATTCATAAAAACCGCGCCGAACAAGAAACCTGTAGTAGTTTTCATAGCAGGTCAAAATGTTCCTGAAGGAAAAAGATTCGGGCATGCCGGAGCCATAGTTCAAAACGGCGCAGGCACGGCAAAAGGCAAGATTGAAGCCTTAAAATCCGCTGGAGCCCGCATCGCCGGAATACCGTGGGAAATCGGAAAAATTTTAACTGAACTGAATATTTCCAAAAAGTTATATGATTAAAAAAAAGGTTATCTGCGGAATTCAGATTCAATCATATCCGTTTGACGTGGAAAAAAATACCAGTAAAATAACGGAATGGATAGAAACGGCTTCGAAGAAATTCAAACCTTCCTTAGTCGTATTTCCCGAATCTGTGACAACAGGTTTTACCCCCACAAAACCTTTAAAATCCTTTATTTCCGTATTGAAAAAAGAACTTCCCAAAACTCTTAAAGCAGTGTCTGAAACCGCAAAGAGATTCAATACAGCCGTTGTGTTGCCGACGTATGAACCTATAAACGACGGCATACTGGCGAATAACGCCATAGTAATTGATGAAAAAGGCAAAATCCGCGGCAGATACAGCAAGATGTTTCCTTTTCAAAAAGAAATATGGACGAAACCCGGCAGCAAAATGAAAACTTTCACGGCGGGAAAAATTAAATTCGGCATAACAATTTGTTACGACGGCGATTTCCCGGCATTGTCCCAAAAGGCGGCTATGGACGGCGTAGAACTTGTTGTAAGGCCCAGCGCGCTGTTGAGAGATTTTAGCATTTGGAGAATGGTTAACAGAGCGCGCGCGTATGACAACCAGATATATTTTATGGGCGTAAACGCGTGCGGCCCCGACTCTTCCGGAAAATTATTTTTTGGACACAGTATGATAATAAATCCCTATGCCAGAGTAATATCCACGATAGGAATTAACGAGGGATTCATCCATTCCGATATAAAGCCGAAATCAGCGATAAAAGACCACAATGTAGTGAAGATAGATCATATCAAAGATATAAAAAAATTACATCCAATTAAACTTTCCGGCATCTAATATAATGAAAGAATCAGAAAAAATACTTATTGAAAACGCTCAAAAGGGCGATACTGCCTCTTTTGAAAAACTTATAAAAAAACATGAAGTGAAGATTTACAATCTTCTGCTCGGAATGTTAGGCAATGTGCATGCTACTGAGGATTTGTTTCAGGAAACTTTTATTACAGCGTGGAAAAAGATTAAGAGTTTTCGCGGAGATTCAGAACTGTCGACATGGCTTTATAGAATCGCGGTTAATACTGTTCTTATGAAAAAAAGAAAAAAGAAAAAGATAACGACAATTTCCATAGACGAACCTATTGAATCTCACGGCAAAGAAATATCAAGGGATATTCAGGACGACTGGTCCAATAGTCCCCTTGCCACTCTTGAAAATAAAGAATTAAAGAAAAAAGTTTTTAATTCCATACAAAAGTTGCCGGACAAGTATCGCGCCGTGCTTGTGTTGAGAGATGTCGACGGTTTTTCCAATGATGAAGTTAAAAATATATTGAAGATTTCTTTGCCGTCTGTTAAATCCCGGCTGCATCGCGCGCGCATGTTTATGAGAAACAATTTATCTTCATATTTCAGGACAAGATAATGGAACAGGAAAAATTATTTAAACTTATATCTGATTTTTTTGACGACGAACTTGATTTTGAATTCTTCGACGATTTTGAAGAAAATTTCGAAGACGAATTCAGCAGATGCTTTTTTAACACATTCAGAAAAACCGTGGAATTGTGTCATCAGATATGCGAAAATGATCTGCCGGAAGATCTTCATGAAAAATTGATTATGCGTCTTGAACATCAACCTTCTCAAAAAAACAAACCCTCTCAACGGCTTGTCTGTAAAAAGGCAAAACGCCGCAAAAAAGTCAGAAACATTCCGATTGAATGAATCTTTTCCGGCTGGATTACATCTAATCTTATGGGAAATGAAAAAACCGATCGGACAATTTCATTTATTCTTAAAGCCGGGCGTCGGCTGAAGAAAAAGAA
Organism: Elusimicrobia bacterium ADurb.Bin231; assembly: GCA_002069855.1. Classification (GTDB taxonomy): domain Bacteria; phylum Elusimicrobiota; class UBA8919; order UBA8919; family MWCF01; genus MWCF01. The sequence goes on from MWCF01000016.1 coordinate 31,882, forward strand.
AATCATATATAAGGAGGTATAAATATGTCTGATTTAATTAAATTTGAACCTATGAAGGAATTGCTTGACATTAGAGATGCGTTTGACAAAATATTCGCAAGAGGACTTTCTGAGAAACGTCTTGATATAACAGACAGGATGAATTTTGCTCCGAAAATAGAGGTCTTGGACAAAAAGGATACTGTTGTTATAAAAGCGGAAGTACCCGGTATAAACAAGAAAGATCTTGACGTGAAAATAGATAATGGAAATCTTGTAATACGCGGAGAAACTCGCAAAGAAGACGAATCGCAGGAAAAGGGATATTATTACAGTGAAAGAAGCTACGGAAGCTTTTACCGTTCTATCTCTTTGCCGGACACTGTAGACGAAAAAGGCATCAAGGCGAAATACAAAGACGGTATTCTTGAGATTAATCTTCCGAAAACCAAAGAAGCAAAAGAAAAATCCAAACCCATTGAAGTTGAGTAATATCCGACAGGTTAAAATAAAAAAGGGCTCCGGAGATAATCGGAGTCCTTTTTTATTGAATATTAAAAATCCTTATGAAACAATATCCTTATTTTTTTCTGCGGCTTTCAAGTATTTTGACAGCCTCTATAGCTACTTTTATTGCTTCTTCCACCCCCACCTTTTTGACTATGGGAGCATCTGAATATGTAAGTCCTATAATGGCAAGCACTTCTCCTGAATAAACCCGTTTTATAGACGAGACAACAAACAACGCGGCTGATTCCATTGAAGTTGCCAGTACATTGGATTTGTACCATGCTTTCCACATATGTTCGTTGTAATCCGCCAGAGGAAGATCCTTGTTCCCTTCCGTGTAAAAGGCATCTTTGCAGTGGGAAATACCCGCGTGACATTTTATTTTTAATTTTCTTGACGCCTCTACCAACGCTGAAGTTACTTCAAAATCTGCGACTGCCGGATATGATAAAGGAACATACTGCCGTGTGGTTCCCTCTTCTCTCACTGAAGCGGTTGAAATGACAACATCTCCAAGTCCTACCTGTTTTTGAAGAGAACCGGCTGTGCCTATCCGTATAAAAGTGTCTGCGCCTATTTTAATAAGTTCTTCCACCGCAATTGCTGTTGACGGACATCCTATACCTGTAGAAGTCGTTGATATTTTTATTTTTTTTCCGTCGTAACCTGTAACTGAACCCGTAAAAGTTCTGTATTCCCTGTTATAAGCCATTTCTTTCGAATCGTCAAAATAACCCGCTATCTTCGGCGCTCTACCCGGATCTCCCGGCAAAAGAACATATCTTCCCACATCGCCCTTGCCCAATGCTATATGGTACTCTTTCTCTTTTTTCATATTTCCTCCCGATATAAGATATTTCGTTTTTTTTGACTCAAATATATCCGTTTTTTGTGTTTTTGTTAAGAACGGTTTACTCAAATGCTACTATTCTGCAAATTGAGGATTCTCCGCCAACAAATCTCCATGGAAAGCATCCGACTGTTGTTCTCTTGTTCTTGAATTTGTCTATATCACCGCCGAGATTTTCCGCGTGAATAATATCATGCGGGAAAAGCACCACATGCATTAATTGATAGTGATTTGGCGGAAAGATATCGTCTATATTTTTATTGAATTTCTTTTGAAAATATTTTTCGCATTCCAACGCCTGTTTAGGCATCCATTCGCGAATCTTGGTGTTCATAGGATGATCGGCGCTTCCGCAATCAACACCTATCCATTTGATCTTTTTCTTTTTGCACCACGCTGCGAATTCCATTGTCGGACCCGGATGTTTTACCATATATCTTACCTCATCAGCAGCCGGCTGATCCCATGCGTATTTATGGTATCCGGTATTTATTATCAGAATATCCCCTGTTTTTACCTGTACTCTGTCTTCTATATCTTTGGAAGTATATATTCCATAATCTTCAGCCATATCAGAAAGATCAACTACAGCAGCAGGTCCGTAAAGTTCTTCCAGAGGTATGGATGCTATGTCTCTTCCGTGTGTGCAGAAATGCAAAGAGCCGTCCAGATGCGTTCCCACATGATTGCTTGTGGTTATCAACTGTCCGTTTGCGCCGTTCGGAGCGAGCCGTTTAAAAAATTTGATCTGCAGTGGTTCGTAAGTGGGCCATGCAGGCGTAAGATGGGACAGCGGTTGTGTTAAATCATAAAGTTTCATAAAATATCCTCCTTGTTGAGATTTGATTTTTAAAAGTTTCTGCTATTAACTTCTGCTCGCGATGACATCTTAATAACTTTGTTACCCACGCAATCTATTTGTTATTTGAGTCGAGATAATTTTAATTGAATAATTATATAATAATTTTTATCAAAACACAATAAAAAAAGTTCATTTGATTTTTGTCTGGTATGCTTTACATCTTGTTGTTGCGTTGTTCCCTTTTTGTTGTAATGTTGAGGAGAACTTATTTGTCATGTTGGGTGTAACGAAGCCTCTCTTAACTTCGTTATGTTGAGCAAAGCGAAACATCTCCGTCTTGTCCCTTTTCTCTGGATAAAACCTTAAAGACGGGATTCTTCACTTCGCTGCGCTTCGTTCGGAATGACGGCAACGGAGAGATTGCCATGCTTCGCTCGCAATGACAGCCAAGAGAGATTCTTCATTTCGCTTCGCTACATCCAGAATGACGCCGCCTATGATTGTCATCCTGAACACAGTGAAGGATCTCCGCCAATTTTTCTTTCACTACTTTGTTAAACAACTACAATACCAAATGACTTTAAAAAGCGGGATTCTTCGGCGTTGCCCCAGAATGACGGCAAAAGCGAGATTGCCGCAACCGGAAAAAATATTGACAAACCATTTCAAAAACAATAAAATACATACAATGAAAATAAAAACTTTTGCTTTGATATGCGCTTTTACATTGTCGTTTTTCATATTTATTCCGGCAAAATCTTTTTCTAAAACTGTGTACAGCAAAAAATTAGGAGACATAGAATTTGAAACTGAATTGGACGCGTATTACACGGCTCTGGATTTTTATATTCCGTTAACAGACAAGCCCATTCCTTGCTTAGAGGAAGAAAAAGAATCCGCAATTTATAAAAAAATGTTCACCTCTCCCAAACCGAGATTCGCTGTGATAGAGTTCAGCGTGTATCCAATGCCGTGCTCCGGTATATTCATTAAAAAAAATTACAAAAATATTTATGATAAAGCTGAGATATCCGATGACCTTAATTTGGTAAAAAGCCTTTGCGCAGGTTTTGAAGAGCCGTATGCTGTTTCCGCTTTTATAGGAGATGTTGTCAGTTTCAGACCTGAAGGGAGCAAAGACATTCAAGGCAAAGGATATACAGGTTTCTTATTCAGTTTCGGCAATTATCATATTAAAGACAACGAATCAATATCCGACAATTGGTTTGAATTCGAGCTAAAAGCGAAAGGAGATAGGATAAGCGAAACGCAAAAGCTGACATGGAGTTTAAGAGGCGGCAGCAAGATACATTATAACGCGGATATAGAAGATGTAATATATTTTTCCATAAGACGGGACAGAACTGATTTTCTTCGTTCGGGTTTTTCATTGTTGGAAAACAGCAATTTTGAATATATCCTTGATCTCGGATGGAGAAATTTTAATGCTGTAAGACATCTTTTTACTGTGGGTAAAAAGTTTCCCCTTAAAAATAAGAAACAGGCATTTTCAATCACAATGGGAGTGCTTTGGGAAAGCGGAATAAAATATTTAGGAGATCTTAAAGGCATCGGAGACGAAAAAAAATCCCAGATTGTTTTTAGGCCGAATTTTGAGTTTTAACCTGAAAAACCAAGCCGCGGAATTTATCTTTTTTTACTTGACATCAACCGTATAATCTAATAAAATCAAAAAAGTTAAAAATATATTGAAAGAGAAGTGAATTATTATGTCCTATCTTATTTTAGCGCGAAAATACAGGCCTCAGAAATTTGAAGACATTGTCGGTCAGGAACATATTACCCGCGTTTTGAAAAATGCAATCAAAGAAAACAGAACTGCGCACGGGTACATATTTTCCGGACAAAGAGGTATCGGTAAAACAACTACTGCCCGCATATTTGCCAAGGCATTAAACTGTACAAACAAAAAGGAAGACGAACCCTGCGACAAATGCCGCAACTGCGAAGAAATAATTAAAACCAATTCTATGGATGTTCTTGAAATAGACGGCGCTTCGAACAGAGGCATAGACGAGATACGCAATTTGAGAGAAAACATCAAGTACGCGCCCGCATGCTCAAAGTATAAAATCTATATCATAGACGAAGCGCATCAGATAACTGAACAGGCATTCAATGCTCTTCTGAAAACTCTTGAAGAACCGCCAAGCCATTCCATATTTATTATGGCCACCACAGAACCGCAAAAGATTCCGGATACAATAGCTTCCAGATGCCAGAGGTTCGGGTTTAAGCCGGTGTCTATTAAAGAAATATCAAACCATTTGCTTAGTATAGCGAAAAAAGAAAATATAGATATAGACGATGTTTCCATAAATACAATTGCGCGCGCAGCCGGCGGTTCATTAAGAGATTCATTAAGCATATTCGACCAGATAATATCTTTTTGCGGAACGAAAATCCGGCAGGAAGAAATAATCTCAGCGCTCGGTATGCTTAAAGAAGATGTTCTCTCGGAAATGGCGGAATATATTTACGGGAATGACGCGAAATCTCTTCTTTCCGCCATACGGAAAACTACTGCGTCCGGGTATGACCCTATGAACATAGCAAATGATTTACAAGGGTATATAAGAAACATTTTGCTGAATAAAATTGCTTCAGGTACAGTGGCAGGTATTTCCGACACAAAGAAACTCACAAATTTTTCAGATAATATTTCCACTGATGTGCTTGTCAGGCATATAGAACTTCTTTCGGAATGCGTTTATAGAATGAAAAATGCCGAGCAGCCGATTATGTTTCTTGAAGTAACAGCTATCAAATTGACGCGCAGATATATAGGGCTTGATGAAATAGTAAGACGCCTTGAAAATATTGAAGGTAATGGCAATAGCAAAGAACATACTGAGATGAAAATCAAAGATACATCAGCTTCGTATATAAAACCTGTATCCAGGGACAATATAACTAAAAAAAATACTGATTCTTCGTCTGACAAAATTTCTAAAGAATCAATTCAGCCTGTTCGGCAGGATGCGGAGTCGGATAAAAACTCTGAAAAAATAAATCAAATATGGAGAAAGATATGCTCGGAATTTTCCGATAAACCTCTTCTTTCAACATATCTCTCGGAGTCGTCGGTTTCTATGCCTGAAAAAGGAAAATTAGAAATTGTATTCGCAAAAAAATTCAAGCTGGACTTGGTGGAAACCAACAGAAATATTTGGCTTCCGGTTATACAGAGCAAGTTAGGAAAATCAGTAAGTTGTGTGTGCGTGTTGAAAAATGATATTCCCTCCACTTCAACTGCGAAAACGGATTCTCCAGCTGAAGAATATATAGAATCGGAATCTGAGGAAGAAGAAATTATTTCCGCGCCGGAAGAGATTTCTTCCCAAAAAGACAATAAATCAGATAAAAAATCGCAGAAATCGAATACTGCGTCAGGCAATACATCCGGCAGAGAAGATGAGCCCGTAGTCAATCAGATACTGGACATCTTCGGCGGAACCATAGTGGAGACAAATGATTAAACCATTGATAACTCTTACTGAGGCTTTTAAACGTTTTCCCGGCATAGGACAGAAGCAGGCGGAAAGATTTGCCTTTTATATTTTGAAATCTTCAGAACCTGATATGGAAAATCTTATATCTGCAATAGAAGACGCCAAAAGAAGAATAAAGGCATGCCCTATATGCTGTTCTTATTCCGAAAAAACTCCATGTGAAATATGTTCCGACGATAAAAGAGACAAACATATAATATGCATTGTGGAAAATTACACGGATTTGCTTGCCATAGAAAAAACAGGGAAATACAATGGATTATACCATGTTCTTATGGGTGTTCTCTCGCCGTTAGACGGAGTTCATCAGGACAATCTCAATATTAAAAATCTTATTAAGCGTCTGGACGGAATAAAAGAAATTCTTATTGCTACAAACCCTACTGTTGAGGGAGACGCTACAGCCATATATCTGTCTCAAATTCTAAAGTCTCGCGAACTGAAAATTACGCGCATCGCGAAAGGCATTCCTTCAGGCGGGAATATAGAATACGCTGATGAAATTACTCTTGTAAACGCACTTGACGGCAGAAAAGAAATATGATATAATTACATTTTAGTTTTTAAGTTCTTTTAGCGAATTTCGGCCGTCATTCTGTTTTGGCGTTTGTTTGTAGTCGCCGGGCTTGGCCCTGCCTAAAACGCCGTCATTCTGAGGCGTAGCCGAAGAATCTCGTTGTTGTTGCTGTCATTCTGAACGAAGCGCAGCGAAGTGAAGAATCCCGCTGTTCTGTCATTCGTCATTTATTACACCATAATTCCGCGGTAGCTCAATGGTGGAGCATCCGGCTGTTAACCGGAGGGTTCCTGGTTCGAGTCCAGGCCGCGGAGTTTTTTTATTATCCCACTCCCTGTTTTCATCCAAGCAAAATTCCACAGGGGTTCACATCCGATACAATCAAATAATTATTTTTTGTTTAAGGCAGAATTACAATTTTTTATCTGTGGTTGTCATATCCCATAATTTTCAAAACTAAGATTGCCTATGCGGGATTTTCAATTTGCGGTATGGTAAAACTATGTTTTTCAAAATGTTATTAAAACAGCATATTTGCCAGAATCCCAAACAAGATTACCTGCGGTACCGTTATAATCGGAAGCCAAATTGCCGTTTTCCTGCCTATGTTGCTCCATAAAAGTCCTATCTCCGTGTAATCCGTAACGACCCCGGCCATAAGAAATATAAAACTATTTCCGAGCGCGCCTGTCTGACGGAATATTTCAAAAGCTAAAGGCGCTGTTCCTTCCGAACATATTTCCAGCACTGTTGCAACAATCAATGTCATAAAAATGCCTGTTACCGAGGGGCCCATATATTTGTGAAATATATTGTGCGGAATGTAGGCGCCAGTCAGACTTGCTATGCCCATACCAATTAAAACCCACCACAAAATCATATTGCCAAGAGCCACTGAACCTGAAAATATGCCGTAAAAATCAGCTTTAAGCTGCTTTACGCTGAATCTGTATTCCCTCATTCTTTTTTTAATGTCTTCTCTTATAGAAAAATTTTCATCAATGGAAACAATGTTTTTGTTTTCTTCAATCATTTTATTTTTTTCAAGGATCTGGAATATCAAACCTGTTGTTATAGCGATAATTATTGCGGATATTATAATATATAACGCCTTTAGCCCGAAAAATCCAAACATTAGCACTGTAAAAGGCAGATTTGCCCACGGACTGGCAAGCAAAAAACTAATAACTGCCGGGATTGACGCGCCTTTTTTATAAAGTTCTATTGACAGAGCCAGTATTCCGTGCGAACATGCGCTTGT